>OMJU01000141.1 GCA_900299425.1 Candidatus Rokuibacteriota bacterium | reverse complement strand
ATGTTGATTCAGGCCATTGAATTCTTGAGAGAGCATTGGGTCAATTTTATCGTCTTGATTCAAAGCAAAGTATTGCTCAATACGCTCAATTCCTGTAATCCCCATGTTTTGGGTAATTTCAACTGCATTGGTACTCCAAGGGGTAACCATAGCAGCTCGCGGGCCTACAAATTTTCCATCAATTTGCTCGAGATCAATTTTTGGTTGGTTGCCAAATAACCAAGTGAGTTTTTCAGTCGTAACCGTATCTAGGTCTTTGTGTGATGAAACTGCAAAAATTGTCTGCTGCTCGTGGCCGAAAAAGAAAATCATGGAAGCACATTTAAAGGCACAAATTTAGGCATTTTTCGTTGTGTCTTGCCTAAGAGATATAAACTGATTTTGTCGCATTGTTCATAACCTTAACAATGCTTTAGGGTATTTGCTTTAGTAAGTTTTTATCTTTACCAACGTCTAGAAATAACACTCATGAAATTACGTTTACTTTTTGCCCTAGCACTTTGTTTGAGCTTTGTTCAAATCGAGGCCCAAAATACACAGCGCGCGTCTTCTGTGGCTTATGGTCAATTCGTTCGAAAGACCATGCCGTTGCGTGATTTTCCTACGGTTACACCTCAGGAATACCGCGTTAATGAAATCACCATTATCGAGAATAATCTTCGCGCTAATGAAAAAGTTAATCAGCAGGCCTATCCTCAGGATGGTGTTGATCCTCTAAGACAACGAGATTTTGGAGGTATCGCACGCATGCCAATAGAAGAAAATTTCGACGGCTTGGCTAATAACGAGGGTGGAGGATTTATTCCACCAGATCCTTCTGGGGCTGCTGGACCAAATCACTACCTCAATGCGGTTAACGTCGCGATTAAAATATTTGACAAACAAGGAAATACTTTGGCTGGACCGACGATGCTCGGTACTTTTTTAGGTTCACCGAGTAATTTAGGTGACCCAATTATTCTGTATGATCACCTAGCAGATCGCTATTTTGTCAGTGAATTTGGCACGGGAAATTCTTTTCTAGTGGGTGTTTCAGATTCGCCTGATCCAACAGGGGCTTATAACGTTTATCAGTTTAATTTGGACGCTTTTCCAGATTACCCACACTACAGCATTTGGCACGATGGATATTATGTTACCGCCAATAAGTTTTCAGGCAATACAACCTATGTGATGGATCGTGCAGCCATGATTGCAGGTGATACAAATCCTGCCATTGTCGGCTTTAACCTTCCTGGTGTTGTGAACAATAATAATACGGTATTTAGTCCTGAACCAGCAAATCTCACAGGGGTTGATTATCCGCCGGGAGCACCAGGCTACATCGTATACCTGCAAGATGACGGTTGGGGCGGTGGAATCGCCAATGATCACTTAAAGGTTTGGGAGATTACAATGGATTGGAACAATCCGGGAAATTCAAGTATTTCTCAGCCTTTTGAAATCCCAACAGATCCGTTCGACTCTGTTTTCGCACCATTCGGTTCAGGAGATGTGGCACAGCCTGGAACCAATCAAAAAATTGACATGATTGGAGGGATTATCTCTTATGCAGCGAATTACCGTAGTTTCGGGGGGCATAACTCATGGGTGATCACCTTTAATGTGGATGTTGACGGCAATGACACTTCGGGTATTCGCTGGGTGGAATTGCGCAATACTGGAAACGGTCCTTGGTCCTTGTACCAAGAAGGAACATACGCACCTGCGGATGGGCACAGCCGATTTATGGGTAGTGCCGCTATGGATGCCGCTGGAAATATCGGGATGGGCTTTAACATTGCGAGTGCCACTTTACCCGCAGGAATTAAATACACCGGCCGTTATGATGGCGATCCACTTGGGCAAATGACTGTTGCTGAGGCTTCTATTGTGGAAGGAATAGGCGTACAAACCTTCTCTAACCGATTTGGCGATTATTCACACTTGACGATGGACCCAGATAACTTTACCTTCTGGCATACTGCTGAATACTTCACAGCAAATAATGCATGGCGCTCACGTGTAGCGGCATTTACATTGTCTAGTGGCTTTAATGCTGATGTTGGGGTAAGTAATATCAGTCAACCCAACAATGGTCTGCTCACAGCCAATGAGACTGTAGAGATAGCCATTCGCAATTTTGGACTTAGCGCGCAGAGTAATTTTCCTGTAGAACTTTATCTGGATGGTAATCTGGTGGCGACTGAGACATTTACAGGAATTATAAATTCAAATGAGGCCTTACCCTTCACCTTCACTCAAACAGTCGATTTGTCGACCTCTGGACAGACTTATGTTTTAGAGGCAAGAACTAATTTAACTGGTGATGAGTTCTCCGCTAATGACGATTATATCAAAGAGGTCCGTCATCTATTGGCGAGTGATGTCGGGGCAGCAGAAATTACGGCACCAACATCCGGTTCTGGACTAGGACTCGAGACTTTGACGGTTACTTTAGAAAATTATGGCGCCTTTTCACAAACCAATTTTGACGTGACTTATACGGTTGATGGTGGAGCACCAGTTACCGAGACGTTTACGGGAACTTTGGACTCTGAACAAAGCACAAACTTTAGCTTTGCACAACAACTCGACTTGACAGCGCTAGGCCCTTATGAAATAAGTGTAACTACTGCCTTGAGCGGTGACCAAGATCCAAGTAATGACAGTGTAAGTACCACGGTGACTAATTTGCTGTGCCAGCCTAATTTAAATTGTTCATTTGGGGATGGTTTCCAATTATTCGCTGTAAATGAAATCAACAATCCTTCGGGTTGTGAAGGTTACGGTGATTTTACAAGTCAAGTGGCTAACTTTGACTCAGACACGGCCTATGACTTAACAGTAACTACGGGTTATGGGGATCAATATGTGACAGTTTGGATTGATTTTAACGATGATTATAGTTTCACCCCTGATGAAAAAGTGGTTGATAATTATGTCATGGCCCCAGGACAGGGCGGTGGTTCTTATACCGAGACCATGACTTTAACCATACCCGCTGGGGTAAATCCTGGGACGCATCTGATGCGTGCAAAAACTAACTGGCAAGCAGAGGTTCCGGAAAATGCATGTGAAGAGACTACTTACGGGGAGACAGAAGATTATTCTGCCAATATTGGGGGCCTAAGCAGTGACGATTATGTATTTAGCTCAGCTGAATTATTGGTTCGTGAATCAGAAAATGATCAGTTCGATATCGAACTGCGCACTGATTATCAGGGGCCACTTTATTTTGCCCTATACAATGTGCTGGGACAACAGTTGAAATTTAAGACTTTGAGCCAGTCTGGGCCAAATTCTTATCAGATTAAACTCGACATGGCTCGAGCCGCTTCTGGGGTTTATATTGTAAAATTGTCTGGACCAGAACTTCAAACTTATCAATCTGCCAAACTAATTGTGCGTTAATAATAAGTGAGTTTTCGAACCATAGGTAATATTTACCGCTAAGTATAAATAAAAAACAGCCCCAATTTTGGGGCT
>OMJU01000140.1 GCA_900299425.1 Candidatus Rokuibacteriota bacterium | reverse complement strand
TGGGAGGCTTTTTTGTTACTATTTATGCGAATAATTACTTCGATTTGAGCTTTTGACTCAGTTCCATAGAAATGCTGGAGCGCTCAAACTTCATTTTTCCTGCGCCAGACTCCAAAATACAAGTCTGATCATCGGTAAGCTCGAGAACTTTGGCATGAAGACCACTTTTGGTCACAACCTTGTCTCCTTTTTTGAGCTCAGCGGCAAACTTCTTTTCCTGCTTTGCCCGCTTCATCTGTGGTCGTATCATAAAGAAATACACCACCAAAAACATCAGTATGAGCGGCATAAAGCCTGAAATACTCTCCATAATTATCGCAATTTATAAAATGCTTACTGTACTTTGATTGGCGAACCTTCTACTGCACCATCTTTTGGTGTTACGAAGGCTTTGATGCTGATCATTTCCTTACCTTTTTGGGTATTGGCAGTAATGGTTACTGTTTTACTGACTTGGTTTTTACCACTACCGTTAAATTTCACCAACATTTCTCCTGACTCTCCTGGAGCGATTGGCGTTTTTGGGTATTGAGGAACAGTACATCCACAAGAACTTTTAGCATCAACTATTACTAAATCTGCTTCGCCTGTATTGGTGAATGAGAAAACGTGCTCTTGGGCCTCACCTTGATTGATGGTACCAAAATCATAAATGGTTTCACTAAAGCTCATTACAGGGAATTTGTCGGCTTGAGTATCGCGCTCAGCGGCAGCCGCAACGTTGTCTGCACTTACTTTGTCTGCAGCATTATCCTTACAAGAAGTCATTCCGAATGCCACTAGTGCTGCTAAAAACAATGTCTTTTTCATGTTAAATTAATTTAAAGAGATTAAAATTGATTTGTTGACTTAAGGGAGGCCAATTTAGGGATTTTTTCGCGTATTATCTCAACCCACGCTCATTTTTATTGAGCTGCTGAGTCAGCATCAAATCTTTGACTATATTATCCAAAATACCATTGATAAACAGACTGCTCTTAGGCGTAGAATACTCTTTGGCAATCTCAAGATATTCGTTAATGGTCACCCGAACAGGGATGGACGGGAAATGTAAAAATTCACAAATACCCATGTAAAGCATAAGTAAATCAAGATCCGCTATACGTTCCTGGTCCCAATTTGGGGTCTTACCTTGGAGTACTGTTTGCAACTCATCTTGATGTCTCAATACACTGCGAAAGAGCTTTTGACCAAATTGTTGATCATCCTGATCTTTAAATACGCCCAAAGTGAATAGCTCATTCGAACGACTGGGGGTCACCTTGTTTAATAACTTTAACATGGCCGTATTTACCCATGGAAAATCATCAATCCAAGTAAGACTTTTATCTTCGATATAATCATAAAGCTTCTCGTCTTGAGCCAATATTTCTTTGTAAAAACGAACGATAAATTCGCGATCCTGCTCAAAACTCGGTTGTTTTAAGTCTAGATATTCATTATACCATTTTGTTTCTTTGAGCTTGTTGAACAATATGACAACATATTCATCATCTTGCTCCCAATTTTTAAGTTTTTTGTTTTTGGCAAACTGCCCCAAGGTCTCATGATTTTCAATTAAGTCAACGAGTTTATTATTGGTGAAGTTAACACTTGGATTGCGTTCGTTATCACTGGCAAAGTATTTTTGCTGAACGCGTTGTGTAAATTTTTCTGCTTGACCGCGCACGGCCACGATCATCATAAGCAATAAGGCTTGAAGCTCTTGTATTTTCTCTAGACTTTGCGTTAAGAATTTCTCTTGACCGACTTGATCTTGATCTTCACTCTGATGACGGGCATAGAGTGTTTGTAATACTTTTACCCGAATGTGTCGTCTGGTCAACATAATAAAAAGAACTTAGGCTAATGATTGCAGTAATTGAGGCGCAAATATAAGACTATTGATCATTAATTGCTCCCTTTGCGGGCATCAATGCGCTCTTGTGCAACATTGAAAGCAGCTTGATGTGAGGTAATGTCCTCGCGATCTGACTTTTGCAGTATTTCAAGGGTTGTATCAAAAATATGCTCTGTCTTACGCATGATATCTGCGCGTCCATAGTGTTCTAATTCAGCATAAACATTGATGATCCCTCCTGCATTAATCACAAAATCAGGAGCATAAACAATTCCGCGCTCTTTGAGCATCGCGCCATGTCGTCTTTCATCCGCGAGCTGATTGTTTGCGGCACCAGCAATAATCTTTGCCTTAAGCTGCCCAATAGTTTGATCGTTTATTGTGGCTCCTAGAGCACATGGAGCATAAATATCAACCTGAGCATCAAAGAGATTGTCTCCAGCAAAAATAGTCGCATGATATTTATCCCTTACCTCCTCTAGGCGCTCTTGGTTTATATCAGCAATCAGGACTCTAGCGCCCTCATTGCTCAAATGCTCGACTAGAGATTCGCCTACATGGCCAATACCTTGAACCAAAACAGTTTTATCTTCTAATAAAGCACTGCCATAGGCGTGCTGCGCAGCGGCTTTCATTCCCATAAATACGCCATAAGCGGTAATTGGTGATGGATTTCCTGCGCCGCCCTTATCTTCAGATATTCCAGTCACATAAGGGGTTACTGTACGCACCAAATCCATGTCTGAAGTTTCCATACCCACGTCTTCAGCCGTGATGTAGGTCCCCCTAAGGCGATGTACAAATTCGGCAAACTTTAACATCAGCTCAGGCGTCTTCTGTGTTTTAGCATCACCGATAATAACGGCCTTTCCTCCACCGAGATTAAGGCCCGTAATGGCAGACTTATAAGTCATGCCTCGAGAGAGCCGCAATACATCAGTCAATGCTTCTGACTCACTGGCGTATGGCCACATGCGGGTTCCACCTAAGGCCGGTCCCAAAACAGTATTGTGCACACCAATTATTGCCTTTAAACCAGTATCTTTGTCCTGGCAAAAAACGACTTGTTCATGATTGTCAAATGCCGTGTTTCCAAACACGGAAAACGTTGCAGACTGCGACTTGGGGTCAATGGGGGTTGTTGTCATTTACGAATCCGTTAAAAATTCTTGGCAAAAGTACCTAAGAACTGACGATTCTGCAAAAAATTTAATTTTTATTGAAAAATGATTAAGATCAACCCGCATGAAAGCACTGCAATACGTCAATAAGTTTTTTTACAAATATCGTGGCAGGCTCATTATCGGACTTCTAATCACCGCAATAGCCACAATTTTTAGAATCGTAGTTCCTGCAAAAATTGGCGATTCAGTCGACAGCATTAAAGCCTATATCACAGGCGAGGTTACTTATGCCCAGCTCACCCAGCTTTTGGCTTGGGATATTGGCATGATCATCGGAGCAGCACTACTTTCTGGGTTTTTCACTTTTCTCATGCGACAAACCATCATAGTGGTTTCTCGCAATATCGAATACGATCTAAAAAATGAGATTTTCGCTCAATATGAGCGCCTTTCTCTTAGCTTTTACAAAAGAAACAGAACGGGAGACTTAATGAACCGAATCAGTGAAGATGTGGGCAAGGTCCGCATGTATGCCGGTCCGGCCTTGATGTACAGCACCACTACTGTCACACTATTTATTGTGGCCATTAGTTATATGTTTTACACAGCACCTACCTTAACGCTTTACGCCATTGCCCCGCTGCCGTTGCTTTCAGTGGGCATCTATAAACTCAGTATTGCCATACACCAGCGTAGTACAGTAGTGCAGAAATACCTGTCCGAACTCACCACATTTACCCAAGAGCGTTTTAGTGGAATCTCGGTAATTAAAGCCTATAGCCTCGAGGGTAGAACTCAAAATGAGTTTGAGCTCTTGGCCAACACCAGTAAAGAGAAAAATATCGAACTTACTAAGGTACAGGCCTTGTTTTTTCCATTGATGCTCTTGCTTATTGGCTTAAGTAACGTACTGGTGGTTTATGTCGGTGGCAAGCAATACATAGACGGCGTCATTGATTTTGGAACAATAGTCGAATTTCTCATTTATGTGAATATGCTCACTTGGCCTGTTGCGATTGTGGGCTGGGTTTCCTCGATGGTTCAGCAAGCCGAGGCCTCCCAAAAACGCATCAATGAATTTTTAAATCAAAAACCGGAAATCCTCAACCAAGTCGCTGAACATCGCCGGGTAGCAGGTCACATCGTATTTGACAAAGTCAGTTTCACTTATCCCGATACTGGAATCAAAGCACTCGATGAGGTCTCCTTCTCAGTAAGTCCTGGAGAGACTCTGGCTATAATTGGTCATACAGGGTCGGGCAAATCAACAGTGCTTGAGCTAATAGCGCGTTTGTACGAAGTAGAACACGGGCATTATCTACTGGATAAATTGCCGGCAAAAGAACATCACTTAGACGATTTACGCGGGGCCATTGGTTGTGTCCCACAAGACGCTTTTTTGTTTAGCGAAAGCATTGCAGAAAATATTAGATTTGGCGCTAAGGATGCCTCTAACCAAGAAATCGAACAAGCGGCAAAAACAGCTTTCGTTCATCATAATATTGAAGGATTTGATAAAGGTTATGACACAATTTTAGGGGAACGTGGCATTACCCTCAGTGGCGGACAAAAACAGCGCGTATCGATCGCTCGCGCCATTATAAAAAACCCGAAAATATTATTATTGGATGATTGCTTGAGCGCTGTTGACACAGAAACAGAAGAGGCGATACTGAATAATTTAGCCCAGGTCAAAGAGCATAAAACAACAATAATCGTGAGTCATCGCGTATCAACTGTTAAAAATGCCACTAAAATATTAGTTCTGGATCAAGGGCGCATCATTCAGCAAGGTACTCATAATGAGCTGATAAAAAAACAAGGGTATTATAAAGAGCTCTATGAAAAGCAACTCATAGAAAAAGAATTATCTTAAAATTTTTGAAGATTTGGATTTTTTTTAGATTTTTGAGTAACAACCAAACTCAATAATACCTTCTAAAATGAATCAGCAATTCTCCTCAAATAAAGAGGAAATTTATTCAAAAGTCATGCGCGCTGGCCGTCGAACGTATTTTTTTGATGTCCGGGAAACCAAAGCAGGTGACTACTATCTCACAATTACTGAAAGCAAGAAATTTACCAATGATGATGGATCATTCCATTATAAAAAACATAAAATTTATCTGTACAAAGAGGATTTTGTAGAGTTCAAAGAACATTTGGTAGATATGATCGATTATGTTATTGATGTCAAAGGAGACGAGGTAATCAGTGAGCGACATCAAAAAGATTACAAATCAGATGATTATGAAGAACAAGAACACAGCAATGTCGGGAGTTCTTCATTCACAGACCTCAGTTTTGACGATATATAAGTCTTTATTGACGTGTCTTGTTTATAGAACTTTAACCGCCCAGAATTGGGCGGTTTTTTTATCTTTAGAAAATTGAAACTTTACCCTATGACAAAATATTTGTTTTGGTGTCTGCCGCTATTTTTTAGCGTTATGATGCACGCTCAAACTCTTGATTTAAGTTACTATTTACCACAAGACATAAATTACGATCCTGAAATACCCACCCCAAAGCAAGTCGTGGGTCATCAAGTCGGCGCATGGCACATAACCCATGATCGACTTTCGCGTTACATGGAGGTTTTGGCCGAACGCAGCCCTAGAATGAGCATAGAAAATCGAGGGACTACATATGAAGGAAGACCGCTTTTGCTTTTGACTGTAACAGCACCGGAAAATCGAAATAAACTTGAGCAAATTAAATCAGAGCGTCAAAAAATCGTTGAGGGTAAAAGCACTACTAATTTGAAAGACTTACCGATTGTCCTGTATCAAGGATTTTCAATTCATGGCAACGAACCCAGCGGCAGTAACGCAGCGCTGCTTTACGCCTATTACTTAGCCGCAGCACAAGGCCCTGAAATAGAAAAGGCACTTTCAGAAAGTGTCATTTTATTGGACCCCTCGTTTAATCCAGATGGCCTACAGCGATTTTCAACTTGGGCCAATATGCACAAAAGCCAGAACATCAATCCTGACCCTAACGATCGCGAATACAGTGAAGTTTGGCCTGGGGGGCGCACCAATCATTACTGGTTTGACCTCAACAGAGACTGGATGCCGAGCCAACTGCCCGAAAGTCAAGCAAGAATAAAAACCTTCCATCAATGGCACCCCAATGTCTTAACTGACCATCACGAAATGGGCACGAATTCGACTTTCTTTTTCCAACCAGGAATTCCGACAAGGACCCATCCATTGACACCAAAATTAAATCAAGAGTTGACCCGTGCCATCGGACGTTATCACGCAGGTGC
>OMJU01000139.1 GCA_900299425.1 Candidatus Rokuibacteriota bacterium | reverse complement strand
TCGCGCAGAACAAAGGAGTAGGTTAGACTGCTGTCATTATAGGTCCAATACTTGGCGATATCGGGTCGTATGTTTAAAGAGTCATCTAACTGAACCAATCCATTAAACAATTGATTGGTAGGCCAAATATTTTGAGGATTACGGGCAAATGCGGGGTCAAGCGAGCTGATATTACCAGATTCATTGTAACGAAAGACTGTGCTGGGATCGCGCTCTTGCAATTCGGAACCACATGAAGACAATAAAATAGAAAAAAGCAGCCCAAATACAGGACCGAATTTAACCACTTCAAGACTCATTTTTAAACTCCAAAGACGGTAAAAACACCCCGGGCTAAAGGCCTGAGCGCCATTTTGATTAATATATCGTATTTTTGCCAGCACTTGTGCTAAAATACGAGAATGAACGCTACCAAAAAAGTCGCTTTTTATACATTAGGCTGTAAACTCAATTTTAGTGAGACCTCGACCATTGCCCGCGATCTCACCCAGGAGGGTTACGATCGCGTCCCCTTTGAAGCCTATGCGGATATTTATGTGATTAACACTTGTAGCGTAACCGATAACGCCGATCAGCGGTTCAAAACTATAGTCAAAAAGGCGCTAAAAAGTAACCCAAATGCATTTTTGATTGCCATCGGTTGTTATGCGCAGTTGCGCCCCCAGGAATTAGCTCAGGTCGATGGAGTTGATTTGGTATTAGGCGCTGCCGAAAAATTTAATATTTCGGCCTATCTCAATGAATTACTGACGGATTCTTCGAATCGTTCTAATAAGGCTCAGGTACATTCCTGCGCCATTGAGGAGGTCGATACTTATGTGAGCTCTTACGCTATTGGAGACCGGACACGTGCATTTTTAAAAGTTCAAGATGGTTGTGATTACAAATGCTCGTATTGTACTATTCCTATGGCACGCGGTATTTCTCGTTCTGATGGTTTGGACAACATTATGAATCAGGCCCGTGAAATTGCGCAAAGCGGCATCAAAGAAATAGTGCTCACTGGAGTAAATATTGGAGATTACGGTAAAGGCGAGTTTGGCAATAAAAGGCACGAACATACTTTTTTGGAGTTAATTCAAGCCTTAAATACCGTTGAAGGCGCAGATCGTGTGCGGATTTCGTCAATTGAACCTAATTTGTTGAGTCCCGAGATTATCGATTTTGTTGCCCATGCAGATAATTTTGTACCCCACTTTCATATCCCCTTACAAAGCGGGAGCAATGAAATTTTGGCCAAAATGCAGCGTCGCTATAAGCGCGAATTATATGAAGAGCGCGTAGAAAGCATTAAAAAAGCAATGCCAAACGCCTGTATCGGAGTAGATGTAATTGTAGGCTTTCCCGGTGAAACCGAGGAATTGTTTTTAGAGACCTATAATTTTTTGAGTGCATTGGATATAAGCTATTTACATGTATTTACCTACTCAGAACGACCAGGGACCAAGGCTGTTGAATTGTCAGGTGTCGTTTCTCCTGAGCTGCGTCAAAAGCGCAGTAAAATGTTGCGCGGTCTTTCTATAAAAAAGAGAAGAGCATTTTATGACAGTCAATTAGGCACTACACAAACCGTGCTGTTTGAGGGAGAGAATAAAAAGGGCTTCATTCACGGTTTTACACCAAATTATGTCAAAGTAAAAACGCCTTGGAATCCCGAGCTCGTGAATACTTTGCATCAGGTAAAGCTTCAAGAAATAGATCTAGATGGTTTAGTCCGTTTTGAGTGGGCGGATAATGCAATTGACGCTCAAGCTAAGGTGGAATCAGTCAGTTTCTAAAGGCGCATCAACAATTAAATGTTCATGCCAATAGGCAGAAGAGGCTTATATAAACGTCTGTTTTTTTTGAAAAAATGAGCGATTTCAGGACTGGTGGGTACAAGGCTGATGCCTCTGTTTTTTACTTCTTCAAAAACTGCTTTGATAAAAATTTCTTTAAACCCCTGATCCAATAGCTCTTGACACATGTCGAATTTAGTCAGAAATATTTTGCGTTCTTGTAACGCATATTCAATTCTGGCCATGTTATCCCCAACCTCTAATTCGAATTGTCTTAAAAATGCATTGTCAACGATTTCTACTTGGTCTCTCATAATTGTGGTATTACATAGGCACTTCTAGTGCTAAAATTTTTGTGTTGGCTTCAATGGAAATTTCCAGTTTTTGGGTTTCCCAAATTCCCATTGCATCACGTTTACCTAAGGTTTGCTGGTCTATAGAGGCAGCACCCTCAACCACCATCAAGTAAATTCCTTGACCTGGACCACTTGGGGTAAATGTATAATTGATGTCCTGGTCAAAATCGCCCCAATAGAAATAAGCATTTTGATGAATCCAAAGTTGATTTTCTTGAGCCGTGTCTCTAGGTACAACAATAGGAGTAAGGGTATTCGGTTTTAGGAGAGAGGCTATGGTTTTTTGATCGTAACGAGGGGTTACATTTTGCCGGTCTGGGAAAATCCAAATCTGAAATAATTTAAGCGAATCCTGATTGCTCGCATTGAATTCGCTGTGGGTGACACCCGTTCCCGCACTCATGACCTGAATTTCACCAGGCATCACAGTACCTTTGTGGCCCATGGAATCCTCGTGAAGTACTCCACCACTTAGGGGAATAGTAACAATTTCCATATTGTCGTGCGGGTGCTTTCCAAAACCCATGCCTGCGGCAATTGTATCATCATTCCAAACCCTTAACGCACCAAACTGAATGCGCTGCGGGTCAAAATAATTCGCAAAACTAAAGGAGTAATTTGCTTTAAGCCAGCCATAGTCAGCCGAGCCTCTTGTATGGGCAGGATATAAAATCTTTTTCATAGTTTTAAGCAATTCCGTAAAGTGGTAATTGAAGAAAGAACGACATTACGGGTATACAAAGATAATCAATACGTGGCAAACTTGAGTTGTCAAACAGATGAACACCCAGCACACCCCAAAATTAAAAGTCTATTTAATCCCCGGAATGTCCGCTGGGGCAGAGAGCTTTGAAGCCTTAAGTATACCGAAGAATTGCACCTCTGAGGTCCTTCCTTGGCTTGTGCCAAAGCCTCAAGAAGCCTTGATTGACTATGCCAAGAGAATGTTGAACCCTGTGGATACCACTGCGCCATATATCCTACTTGGGGTTTCTTTTGGGGGTATTGTCGCCCAGGAAGCACTGCATTTTTTAAAGCCAGAGGCACTGGTTTTAGTTTCTACAGTAAAATCTAGTGCCGAGAAGCCCAAATGGATGCGCTGGATGTCTCGGACCGATATGCACAAAATTCTTCCGTATTATATTGCCGCGCATCTCTCTGATAAACCATGGCGCATGTTGCCAGAACATTGGCACAAAAGATTAAAACAATACGACTATTACTTACCCATGCGCGATCCCATATACTTATCCTGGGGGGTGCATCAAGTTTTGAAATGGAAAGGTGTGACGTCGAACTCCGATGTTCCTGTGGTTCACATACATGGGGACAGTGACGATTTGTTTCCGCTCAGACATATAAAAGGAGCTCACGTGATAAAAGGAGGCCCGCACATCATGATTCTGACCCATGGCAAGGCCGTGAGTAAGTTGTTAGCAAGAATTTGCCAAGAGTTTTAGATTCCGCTGATGATTGATTAATTTTAAGTCATAATTTTTTGATTTATGAAGTCAGTTAAGTGGCGATATCTCATCGTATTTTTTTCTTTCAGTACCGCATTTCTGCTTTTTGCCCAGCAACAACTTAAGGATGAAGAAAACTGGCCAAAAAGTATTGAGGATTTTAATAACCGCCACTGGGTGAGTGCTCATCCTATTCCAAAAGAAATGTCTTTTGCCGATGAAGCAGTGCCACTGCAGAACCCGGATATTCAAGAACGATTAGACCGAGAAATTTTGGTCAATGCATATTGGCAATCTAATGCGTTTTTACTGCTCAAGCGCATCCATAAATACGGCCCATTAATTGATTCTATTTTGATGGCAGAGGCGGTTCCTTTGGACTTTAAGTATCTTGCAGTTATCGAAAGTGGGCTTCAAAATGCAACTTCACCTGCAGGAGCCAAGGGGTTTTGGCAATTCATGCGCTCTACTGCGCGAGAATTTGATTTGGAAGTCAATGCCAATGTGGACGAACGCTTTAATTTAGTCCTAGCCACCCAGGCTGCAGCACGTTATCTCAAACAGGCGCGTGATGAGTTTGGCTCCTGGACTTTGGCCGCAGCTTCATACAATGCCGGGCGCACGGGAATAAGACGCGAACTTCAGCGTCAAGGTGTTTCTGATTATTACGATCTACTGCTCAATGAAGAAACCAGCCGTTATTTATTCAGGCTTTTAGCGGTCAAGCGACTGTTGGAAGAGCCAGAACAATATGGTTTTCAATACAATAATGATCATCTTTACCAGCGCATCCCGACGAGAAAAGTTATTGTAGATACCGCAGTAACTGATTTTGTCGCGTTTGCGGAACAATTTGGTATTAACTATAAGATTTTAAAAATTCACAACCCTTGGCTAAGAGAAGGGCATTTGAATAATGCCTCGAGAAAAGTCTATACCATAGACATACCTGAACCGGGTTATTACACGGTCCCCTGAAAAGGCCTTGATCACTTGATAAAGAATAGGTCACTTTCGGGCTCATAGGCTTTGACCAAAGCAACTTTCTGGGTAAAATACTGAAAGTGTTTGTTATAGGATTCTTCATAAGGCAAGCCATAATGAATGGTCAATAAACGACTTACATTGATGATGCGTTTTTGATCGCTGAGCAAAAAAGTTGTAGGCAAGCCAAGACTGTGCTTCATACGCCGAATAATAAAGCTGTGATCGTTCTCTTTTTCATTGACAAAGAGCACCGTTATTTTCGGATGTAATTTTTGTTTGATTTTGCGAATGCTTTTTCTAGGACCCCAAAACAAAACCACGAAATCGATATCACCATAATTTTTTTGCACCAAATCATTGAGCGCCGGTATTTCACCAGCCCCCGGAGTGCACCAATCAGCATAAGTGATCAAATACATGGGTTTTTCAAATTGGTTTAAATCAATGCGGCGTCCGCCAAATTTCCGCACGCGAAAATTATCGAGATAGCTACCGATGACCACATGATCGACCAAAGAGTCAAACAAAAATTGTAAACGCTCATCGTCTTTGGCGAATCGAGCAGCTCGAGAGGCCAAACGGTAGGAGCGGATGTTTTTGCCGATTACCTCAGAAAAGTAGGTCTTGTCATAATCATTTTGACCGTGCAACAAGGAGTCACCGCCAAATAGGATAAGGGGTATGAAAATAAATACACTTCGTTTTAAGTAGTTCATTATGAGTGGGTTGTGAGGTTGTCACCCACGATGATAAGAAAAATGAATTAACGTATATCCTGAAATAACGTATCTGCTGATTTAGCGCATGCGACCGCCACGACCGCCACGCGCAAATTGCTGTCTTGGTCCACTGCCTTTTTTCATTTGCTGCTGCATCATTTTTATTTGCTCGGTCAGCATTTGATGTTTATCGAGCTTTTTGGCTTCCGATAGTAAGCTTTCTGCTTCTCTTTTGCGCTGCTTTGAAAAAGCGATTCCCGCAAGATTGAGCTTGACCATAGCCATATCTGCAGACATACTTAATCCTAACTTCTCGGCCTTTCTGAAGTATTTTTCTGCCTCGTTCATATTGGTTTGAGAGCACATCAAACCATTGAGATAATTATAGTAACCTTGCTGCTTGCGTACCAGGGCGCC
Organism: Candidatus Rokuibacteriota bacterium; assembly: GCA_900299425.1. Taxonomy (GTDB): domain Bacteria; phylum Bacteroidota; class Bacteroidia; order Flavobacteriales; family Flavobacteriaceae; genus BACL21. The sequence goes on along the minus strand of OMJU01000139.1, from coordinate 8,966 downwards.
TTCAGGGTTTTTTATGCGGTCTAGCCAAACTTTTGCTCCTGGGAAGTCCTGTTTGCGCAATCTTAAAAACGCCAAGAGTACCAATTCATTTTTGAAATAAAGAAAAACAAATACTCCGGAAAGCAGTATATACATGATACCGTTTCCAATATGACCTTGATAAAACTCCCATACGGCCCATGCCACGATAAGGGCAGTGAGCACGAGTTTAATATTTTTATGAAACATAAGCGGATTATTACAACAGCGTTCACCACAATCCAAAGCGGTGAATACGCAGGGTTCAAAGGTAAAAATATTAGTGTATTTAAAGGAATGCATAAAGCAGAAATAGCGAGAAATTATTTCTTCATTGCATTTGTACAAGTTAAAAATCATTGTATATTTGCACCCGACTAAAATAAAGCCTGTCCTAGAGACAGCGAAACGGAAGATTTTAATAAGAGGAAATAATGAAAAGAACATTTCAGCCATCCAAAAGAAAACGCAGAAATAAGCATGGTTTTAGAGAGCGCATGGCTTCTGTAAACGGACGTAAGGTCTTGGCTTCACGACGTGCTAAAGGGCGTAAGAAGTTGACTGTTTCCTCTGAACCACGTCACAAAAAATAATGTTGATAAATCATAAATAAAAAAGGTGTTGTCTGTTGGCAACACCTTTTTTTTGTACCCTTCAAATTGTAAATTTATAACGGATAAACGCAGTTGAATTATGCCCAAAAACAAAGACCTAAAATCTATCTTAATTATCGGTTCTGGCCCTATTGTCATCGGTCAGGCATGTGAATTTGACTATTCGGGATCTCAGGCCCTGCGCTCGTTGAGAGAGGATGGAATTGAAACGATTTTGATCAATTCTAATCCAGCGACCATAATGACTGATCCTGTAATGGCAGACCACGTGTATTTGTTGCCCTTGACCACTAAGTCGATTGTCAAAGTGCTCAAAGAACACCCGCAAATTGACGCTGTTTTGCCGACAATGGGCGGACAAACTGCACTGAATCTGTGTATCGAGGCTGACGAAAAAGGAATTTGGAAGGATTTTGGCATAAAACTTATTGGGGTAGACATCGATGCAATCAATATTACAGAGGATCGCGAAAAGTTTCGTGAGCTTATGACAAAAATTGGGGTGCCCATGGCGCCTCAAGCCACGGCGAATTCATACCTCAAAGGAAAAGAAATCGCCCAACAGTTTGGATTTCCTCTAGTAATACGTGCCTCTTATACCTTAGGTGGTGCAGGGGCTTCAATAGTTTACAAACCCGAAGATTTTGATGAACTGCTCAAACGCGGTTTGGAGATTTCTCCGATTCACGAGGTCATGATTGACAAAGCCATGATGGGTTGGAAGGAATATGAGTTAGAATTGTTGCGGGATAAAAATGATAACGTGGTGATCATCTGTACCATTGAGAATATGGATCCGATGGGTATTCACACAGGAGATTCCATCACTGTAGCCCCAGCGATGACGTTGAGTGATAAGACTTTTCAACGCATGCGCGACATGGCCATCATGATGATGCGCAGTATAGGTGATTTTGCCGGTGGATGTAATGTCCAATTTGCGGTTAGCCCTGACGAAAAAGAAGACATCATCGCCATTGAAATTAACCCGCGAGTATCGCGTTCTTCGGCATTGGCCTCAAAAGCAACGGGATATCCTATCGCCAAAATTGCGTCCAAATTAGCCATCGGCTATCACTTGGACGAACTCGACAATCAAATTACTAAGAGCACCTCGGCATTATTTGAGCCTACATTGGATTATGTTATTGTAAAAATACCACGATGGAATTTTGATAAATTCGAGGGGGCTGATCGCACACTCGGTTTACAAATGAAGGCAGTTGGTGAGGTTATGGGGATCGGTCGGTCTTTTCAAGAGGCTTTACATAAAGCGACACAATCCCTTGAAATTAAGCGCAATGGACTTGGTGCAGATGGTAAAAGCTATACCGATTACGAGCAAATTATAGACAAATTAACGCATGCGAGCTGGGATCGTGTTTTTGTGATTTATGACGCCATTCAACTAGGTATTCCACTGAGTCGTATTCACGAGATAACTAAGATCGACATGTGGTATCTCAAGCAGTACGAAGAGCTGTATTTACTGGAAAAGGAGATTTCCACTTACACTTTAGAGAGCGTGCCAAAATCATTGGTTTTGGAAGCCAAACAGAAAGGCTATGGAGATCGTCAAATCGCCCATATGCTCAAATGTTTAGAAAGTGAGGTTTATCAGCTGCGTGAGCGTATGAACATCCAAAGGGTTTATAAGCTGGTAGATACCTGTGCCGCTGAATTTCAAGCACAAACACCTTATTATTACTCAACTTTTGAAAGTGAAATTCAAACCCCGAGCGGAACCCGTTTTGTAGCCAATGATAGCCCGGTAACCGACAAAAAGAAAATCGTTGTTTTAGGGTCTGGTCCCAACCGAATAGGACAGGGGATAGAGTTTGACTATTGTTGTGTGCATGGCGTTCTCGCAGCTTCAGAGGTAGGCTATGAGACCATCATGATTAACTGTAATCCGGAGACAGTGTCCACTGATTTTGATGTGGCCGATAAACTGTATTTCGAGCCTGTTTTTTGGGAGCACATTTATGATATAATTCGTCACGAGAAACCTGAAGGAGTCATCGTTCAGTTGGGAGGACAGACGGCCTTGAAACTTGCCGAAAAACTGGATCGTTACGGTATAAAAATTATTGGAACGAGTTTCCAGTCTTTGGACCTTGCTGAGGATCGCGGTAGCTTTTCTAACCTATTGAAGCAGAACAATATCCCTTATCCAAAATTTGGCACTGCGGAAACAACGGAAGAGGCCTTAAAACTGAGTGATGAACTCGACTTTCCGCTACTTATTCGCCCGTCTTATGTGTTAGGAGGACAGGGGATGAAGATTGTCATCAACAAGCGCGAACTCGAAGAACATGTAGTGGATTTGTTGCGTAAAATACCGAACAATAAGCTTTTGTTAGATCATTATTTAGATGGTGCTATCGAAGCAGAGGCTGATGCTATAAGTGATGGAGAAGACGTCTACATTATCGGTATAATGGAGCATATCGAACCTTGTGGGGTGCATTCAGGAGATTCTAATGCCACCTTACCTCCATTTAATCTTGGAGACCTTGTATTGCAACAAATCAAGGATCATACGGTAAAAATTGCCAAAGCATTGAATACCGTAGGATTGATAAATATTCAGTTTGCCGTCAAAGATGACAAGGTGTACATTATTGAGGCTAACCCGCGTGCTTCTCGTACGGTACCATTTATTGCCAAAGCCTATGGAGAGCCTTATGTGAATTACGCGACTAAATTAATGCTGGGAACCCATAAGGTTAAAGACTTTACCTTCAACCCACAGTTAGAAGGTTATGCGATAAAACAACCTGTATTTAGCTTTAATAAATTCCCGAATGTCGACAAAAAACTAGGTCCTGAAATGAAAAGTACAGGGGAAAGTATTTTGTTTATCGACAGTTTAAAAGATGATGAGTTTTATGAATTGTACGCCAGACGTAAAATGTATTTGAATAAATAAAAAACAGATAAAGTTAAAAATTCAGGCGATTAGGGTTTTTTTGCTTTAACTTGTTTTACTCTTGATGATAAAAATATAATTGTATGAAAAATCTATTACACCTAGGAGCCCTATTTATCTTGCTTAATGCTTCTATTAGCCTTACTGCCCAAACTACCTATAATTTAGATTGGGGATTAAACATAAATGGCGCAGCTGCTTCATTAACCATTGAGCCTGGAGATACGGTCGAATGGACTTGGGTCGATAATTTGCAGCACAATGTAGCCAGCACAGCATCTGCTCAAGAGAGTTTTAACAGTGGCCTTATTCAAGGACAAGGATCGACATGGTCATACACCTTTACAGAAGTAGGTGTGAACGATTATGTTTGTACACCGCACAGTTCTTCTATGTTTGGCACTATAACTGTAGAACAGGCTTTATCAATAGACGAAAAATTTGCTAGAAATTTAGTGTTTAGCCTCAATCAGAATACAGGCCGCCTTATGGTTCAATCCTTGATGTCCATGGACGAATTGGTGGTCTACAATCTTTTAGGTGTACCGCAAATGCGTGTTGGTGTGAGCAGTAAATTGGCAGAAGTAGATTTTTCTGCTTTAGTCACAGGAGTCTACCTAGTTAAATTAAAAAGTGGCAATGCACAGACCACCTTTAAAGTAGTTAAGCGATAATTATATCGCCCTGTCAATAAAGTGCTCAGATAAAATTTAGTGGATTTAAGATTCATCTGAATCGTCTTCTTGGGCACGTCGCAATAATTTATCATTTTGCTGTTTTGTAGCCTTAGCGCCTAGCTTTTTGAGTTTTTCTACACGGCCTACTAAATTACCAGGACCATCAGTCAGCCTTCTCATGGCTTCTGAATAGGAGCCTTTGGCGCGATCCATTTGTTCACCAACCTTTAACAGGTCCTCACTCAGACGGTGAAAGGCGTCATAAAGTCTTCCGGCTTGTGTGGCAATTTCAATTGCGTTTTGCTGTTGTTTTTCATTGGTCCACATGCTGTCGACTGTGCGCAAGGTGGCAAGCAGGGTCGTAGGTGTAACAATGACTATGTTTTTTTCAAATGCACTTGTATAAAGACTGTTGTCATGATTCAAGGCCAGGGCAAAGGCTGGTTCAATTGGGACAAAAAGAAGCACAAAATCCGGACTCTCAATATCGTATAACTCAAAATAATTCTTTGCGCTAAGTTGTTCTACGTGTTTTTTTAGGGAGTTGACATGTTCTTTCAGATGTTTGGCACGTTCTAGTTCGTCTTCGGTGTTTATGAAACGCTCGTAACTGGTCAGGGAAACCTTTGAGTCGATAATCATGCGTTTGCCTTCGGGTAGATGCAATACCACATCAGGCAAAAGACGTTGTCCTTGATCATTGGTGAAGCTCTGTTGAACGAAGAACTCTCTGTCTTTCTCAAGGCCACTTTTTTCCAAAACGCGCTCCAGGACAAGTTCTCCCCAATTTCCTTGAAATTTGCTATCTCCCTTAAGGGCCTTAGTCAAATTCGTAGCCTCACGACTCATTTGTTCATTGAGCTCAGTGAGCCCGATGATCTGCTGACGCAGTGCAGCATGATAATCGATATTGTCTTTATGTGTAGACTCTACACGCTTTTCGAATTTTTCTATTTTCTCCTGAAGTGGTTTGAGCAGATGATCGAGGTTTTCTTTGTTTTGTTTGGTGAATTTTTCGCTTTTGGCCTCTAGTATTTTTTGTGCTAGATTTTCAAATTCGCTGGTAAATTTCTTCTGAATGTCTTCCAAATCTTTTTTCTGATCGGCTAATTTTTCAGTCAATTGAGCGATTGTTGCCTCAGAGCGGATTAGGTCTTCTTTGAGATTAGCGCGATCTGTGCGATTCTGCTGCTGCTCCTGTGTGAGTTGCAGGTTCTGCTGTTGTAGCTGCTCTAATCGAGTACTCAAGGCAATTTGATCAGACTTTCTTTTAAGTCGTGAAAAATATCCGCCGAGCATAAAGCCCGCAACACCGATTATTGAAAAAAGAAATAACAAAAGAATATCGTTCATGGGGTACAATTAAGCATGATCAGTTCAATGGTAAAGATAATTAATCCGAAATCGAAAATCGCCTGGTCTTGTTGTCAAAGCGCACTAAATCACTATGAAACATTTCTTTTATTACCCCGGAATCAATTAAATCTTGTGTATTACCCGTAATTATTTGACCAGAATGGACACATATAATTTGGTCCGCCAAGTCTAGGGCTAGTTCAGTGTCATGAGTCGAGTAGGCTACTGCTTTTGCATGTTCTTTAGCTAGAGATCTCAATAGCTTTAAGGTTTGAGCCTTATTGACTAAATCCAAATGTGTGGTAGGTTCGTCTAAAAGGATTACGGGCGTGTCCTGAGCTAGTGCCCGAGCTATTGATACGCGTTGCATTTGGCCATCGCTCAGGGCGCCGCATTTTTGATCGATCAGATCTGAAAGGTTGGTCGCATGAACAGCGTATTGTACCGCCTGATGATCCTCTGTACTTAATGACCCCAGCCAATTAGTATGTGGAATGCGTCCTAGTTCGATAAATTCCAGTACACTCAAATGCTGTGAAAATTCTTTTTTAGTCAGCACTAGAGCAAGATATTTTGATTGCGCCCAATGTGTAAGGCTGATTAAGGATTGATTATCGACCTCAATTTGCCCACTCAGTGGGGCTATTTGACCGGATAAGGTATTGAGCAATGTAGATTTTCCCGAACCATTAGGGCCAATAACTGCCGTGAGCTGGCCTGGGACTAAAGCTAGATTTACGTCTTTGGCCAGCAAAATGGACTGCTTAGTTCCTTCGCGGTACCCGATTGATATGTTTTTTGCCTTTAACATTGGTCGCTCACAAGAATATCAAAACATTAAATTTTTACGCCGCATGAGTATCCAAATAACCACTGGTGCTCCTAATATTGAGGTAATGGCGTTAATGGGAAGGGTCATACTGCTGAAGGGAATTTGTGCGGCTGTATCGCACAGCAGCATAATAATGCTCCCCCAAATAAAACTCGAGGGCAACATTATTTTATGATCAGGGGTGTTCATAATTTGACGCACCAAATGGGGAACTGCAAGACCAATAAAGGCAATAGGGCCAGCGAAAGCTGTAATACCTCCAGCTAAAATACTGGTTGCGAGCACCATTAAAAACGTACTTTTTTTAATTGAGACACCAAGACTTTGAGCATATCTAGGCCCAAGAAGCAAAGCATTCATTGATTTCAAAGAGGCCAATGCGATGACAAGTCCTAAAAAGACACACAACAATAGAATCATAACGGCTGTCCATGAAAGATGGCCCAGTCCGCCAAAAGACCAAAACACAAATTGCTGTAAGGCTTCTGCGCGACTGAAATAACTCAAAACACTCACCACAGCTCCAGTAAGGCTCCCAAACATAAGTCCAATGATTAAAAGCGCCATGGCATCTTTTATTTTACTCGAGGCACCAATCACGGCAAGAAGCACTAAAAAACTTCCCGATGCAGAGGCTATTACCATTGCCCAAGGTCCTGAGAGTAGGGTAGCTCCAAATCCTGAGAGTAATCCCGAACCAAGCACTAATAAAGCGACCCCTAAACTGGCGCCGCTGCTGATACCTAAAACAAAAGGCCCCGCTAATGGGTTTCTAAACAGGGTTTGCATCATGAGTCCTGAGACAGATAAACCGCCACCGACTAAAATTGCCGTAATTGCCTTTGGAAGTCGATAATCAAAAAGAATATAGTGCCAAGTCTCATTGATAGTTTGGTTTGTAAAAACGCTAACAAATATATAGTCCATAGGAATATACACTGAGCCAAGGCTCAGGTTAAGCAAGATAGCCAGCACCAGAACAGCCAGCGGCCAAATCAATACTTTACTTATGTGTTTACTCATGGGGTAAGTGGCGTGAAAAATTTCGGCACATAGTCTGCAGCTAACAGACCAGGATGTAAGATATGAATCAAATCGCTCAAAACCCAATCGGGATGCATAGAAGCCAGTTCGTAATACAATAGTCCGCCTGTAGGCCCCTTGGTGTTGCTGAAGGTATATATTTTATGGTTGCTGTAGGGTTCGAATTTGGTATAAATAGCACTGCTATGGGCCATTTGATCGTAACTTGTGAATTGGCCCGGTCCGATCCAGAATTCTGCTTTATTGATGTATTGTATTATTTCTTCGATGTTCCACTGAAGGCTCCCGGTGCCTTTTGTGTCTTGCCATAGGTATTGACTGTTGGCATCTTTCAGAAACTTTGCTGCCCAACTGTCACCTTTGGGAGCGTACCAAATGTCTTTATACAAAGCACCACTGATCACCGTAGGGGTTTTAGTAGCTGATTTGGCCAGAGCGCTTAAATCGAGATAATTGTGTTTGATCTGCTCGAATATTGAATCTGCTTTTGCCTTTTTATCAAACAGCGCCCCAAAAACTTTAATCCACTCTGCTTTCCCTAGTGGATGTTCCTCGGTCCAATCTCCGTTATAAATTATTGGAATCCCTGCTTGTTTTACTTTTTCAAGGCCTTTTTGTGTTTGATCGATACTGAAGGTCATTAAAAGTTCCGGCTTCAAGCTCACTAAAACTTCAATATTTAGCGCCTCATTTTGCCCGAGTTCACTGACTTGGTCTTGCGCGATTAACATTCTGGTCGCGGCGGAAGATATGTAATCAAGATTGGGAAAGCCCACTAATGCCCCCTGTTCATCTATTAATTCAAGTGCAGGGATATGGGTTGTTGAGGTCGCCACGATCGAGCTAATGGGGACTTGGATGATCTGTTCTTGCGCCATACCTGCTCTGGGAGCATTGCTTTTTGGAATGAGCGCGATTTCTTGCTTGACTTGTCCGGTATTGGGATCAAGAAGACGCAGGAGAGTGTAATTGTCTTTTTCTATGAGACAGAATCCTTTAGCGTAGCTCACCTGATTGGTTTGGTCGCAAAATTCATCGAGGTTTTCCGGGGTGTTTTGGTTTATACAGGCCAAAAACAATTGAAAACAAAAGATAATGGTGATAAAATGACTCCAGCGCATGATCAAAAATAATTCAAAAAATATGGTCGATGGTGCGATTTGCCGTATTTTTACAATGCTTTTGGTTTTTTTCAGCATTGAAAAAATTAAAAGGGAATCTGGTGTAAATCCAGAGCTGTTCCCGCAACTGTCAGCTGCCTTAGAGATAAGGTCACCATTTCTTCAACCACTGTGCAAAGCATGGGAAGGGCGGTGTAACGAGCAAGTCAGGAGACCTGCCTAAAGCAAATAACGTCCAACTTTCGGGATAAAAGTTTGGAGGTAGGTATCTGGTGTTTACACCGAGACACATACGTCCTTATGGTTCCGATCAATTATTTGAATCATGCACATTCGTTATGGCCTTTTGGCTTTTATGATGGGATTTTTCCC
>OMJU01000138.1 GCA_900299425.1 Candidatus Rokuibacteriota bacterium | reverse complement strand
TCGTCACTGGAGCACTGCGCAAAAAATAAACTCAAGACAAGAAGACTTAAAAGGCGTATTAGGTTCTTCATTTTTTTAAAGATAAAGTATAATTCAAGGTAAAGTTAAGGCTTTCCGCCATAATTAAAGTTCGTTACTGGCTTGCTTTTGGCCGCTCATCATTAAAAATGCTTTGAGAAACTCATCAATTTGGCCGTCCAAAATGGCGTCGGTATTTCCTGATTCATATTGGGTCCGCACATCTTTGACTAATTTATAAGGGTGCAGCACATAATTGCGAATTTGACTGCCCCATTCAATTGCCATTTTGTTTGCTTCTATTTCATCGCGCTGTGCCTGTTGTTTGCGCAATTCAATCTCATAAAGTTGAGATTTAAGCATTTGCATGGCTTTTTCGCGGTTTTCTAGCTGGGAGCGCGTTTCACTATTATGGATCACTATACCACTAGGGTGGTGGGTCAAAATAGCCTTAGTTTCCACCTTATTTACATTTTGTCCACCGGCGCCACTACTTCGGGCAAAATCCCAAGAAATATCTGCAGGATTAATTTCGATTTCAATGCTGTCGTCAGCCAAAGGATAGACATAAACACTCACAAAACTTGTGTGTCTTTTAGCATTAGAATCAAAGGGGGAAATACGCACCAAGCGGTGCACCCCATTTTCGCCTTTGAGCCATCCAAAGGCATGATCGCCTTCTATTTCTACGGTAACGGTCTTTACTCCAGCCACATCTCCGGCCTGAAAGTTCAATTCCTTGACTTTAAAACCGTGCTTTTGCGCCCACATGAGATACATACGCATGAGCATGTTCGCCCAATCACAACTTTCTGTACCTCCGGCTCCGGCCGTGATTTGCAATACAGCGCTAAGGTCATCACCTTCGCTGCTGAGCATGTTGCGGAATTCGAGTTGCTCGATGGCACTCTCGGCGTTTTGATAGGCGAGATCAACTTGCTGCTGGGTTTCTTCGCCCTCTTTGAAAAACTCAAAATAAACTTCTAATTCTTCGAAGTTTTGCTGAGCCGTTTCGTAGTCTTCAACCCATTTTTTTAGGATACGGAGCTCCTTCATAAATGCCTCGGCCCCTTTTGGATCATTCCAAAAATTGGGATCAAAGGTTTTTTCTTCATCATTAGCGATGGTAATTTTTTTACCATCTACGTCAAAGATACCTCCTTAACGCATCCAGGCGATGTCTAAGATCCTTGAGGTGATCTGCTGTAGTCATACTAAATTATTTTCCACAAAAATAGCTTTTAGACCGCCAAGAAGAAAGAGTTTAAACAAATATTTAATAGTTTTAAAGATTCACTCAATGGCATATTATTATGAGGCTATTTCGTTATTTACCCATTATTTTTTTCAGCCTGTCTTTGCACGCACAATTCTTGGACGACTTGGCAGATAAAACCAGATTTGAGGGTTTGTTTGACTTTTATTACACCCCTGAAAAAGGAAAAATATATTTGGTCATAGATCAGGAGCAAGTCGGTCAGGATTTTCTTTATGTACACGCCCTGCGCACAGGTCTGGGAAACAATGATATAGGTCTGGACCGGGGTCAGCTTGGTGGAGGACAAATTGTACGTTTTGAAAAGTCAGGAAATCGCCTTTTGCTCATGGCGCCAAACATTCAATTTCGCGCCCAGTCGGACAATGTTTTAGAGCGTGAGTCTGTGAGTGAAGCCTTTGGCAGGCATGTTTTGTTTGGATTTGAGATAGAAAAGACTCATCAGAGCCAGTATTTGATTGATTTGACGGATTTTTTGCTCCAAGACACGCATGAAGTTGCCCAAACCCTGACCCAAAAAAAGCAAGGTAGTTTTAAGCTAAGTAAGACAAAATCAACACTCTGGATGGAGCGAACCAAAGCGTTTCCGTTAAATGTTGAATTTGAAGCATTACTTACCTTCGAAGGTCAGCCTACGGGACAAGCCTTAAAAAGTGTATGGGAAGGATCTCAGCTCTCCACTATTCAACATCATAGTTTTGTGGCTTTACCTGATGATCAATACGTGATGCGCCCTTTTGATCCGCGCTGTGGTGCTTTTCCCATGACGTTTTACGATTATGCTACGCCTATCGATCAGCCCCTAAAGCAGCAATACATTACCCGCCATAGGCTAGAGAAAAAGTTTCCAAATCAGGCCGTAAGTCCTGCTATTGAGCCGATTATCTACTACTTGGATCCTGGAACCCCAGAGCCTATTCGTTCTGCGCTTTTAGAAGGGGCTCAGTGGTGGAATCAAGCCTTTGAGGCTTTAGGTTATGATCAGGCCTTTCAAGTAGCCCTCTTGCCTGAAGGGGCTGATCCTTTGGATGTGCGCTATAATGTAATTCAATGGGTCCACCGCTCCACAAGAGGTTGGTCTTATGGGGCGTCGATAACAGACCCCCGCACTGGGGAGATCATTAAAGGCCATGTCAGTCTGGGCAGTTTGCGGGTACGTCAAGATTTTTTAATTGCACAAGGCTTGGCTGCAGATCCTTTTGCACAAGATAAGGTTGATCCAGCCATGCAAGAACTGGCTTTAGCTCGATTGAGACAGCTTTCTGCCCATGAAGTTGGGCACACCTTGGGATTTGCTCATAATTTTGCAGCCAGCGCCTATGGCATGGTTAGCGTGATGGATTACCCACATCCACAATTGAGTTTGGTCAATGGTGCGATAGATTTCAGTAAGGCTTATGAAACAGGCATAGGACTTTGGGATAAAATTTCGGTAGCCTACAGTTATGGGGATATTCCAAAGGAAAGGGATCAAAATGAGTTTTTAAAGGATGTGCTCGATAAGGCATTTTCTGGGCATCTTTTGTTCATTACCGATACTGATGCTAGAGCTACTAGTGGCAGCCATGCCCAAGCCCATTTGTGGGATAATGGCAGTAATGCTGCCGCAGGACTTGAGCAGATAATGGCAGTGCGTAAAGTGGCGATAAATCAATTTTCCTTAAAACAAATCCCGAATGGCACGTCTCATTCAGTTCTCGAAGATGTTTTTGTGCCCATTTATTACTTGCATCGCTACCAAACAGAAGCCGCTGTAAAATTATTGGGGGGGCAACTTTATGATTACAGTATAAAGGGGTCAAATTCATCCATAAATAAGGCTGTTGCGCCAATTGAACAGCGTCAAGCTTTGAGTGCGATTTTAAACACACTATCGCCACTAGAATTGCATATTCCTGAGCGTATTGAGGCATTATTTCCACCAAGAGCCTTTGGTCATCCGCGCACTAGAGAGTCCTTTAAGTCTGCCATGGGTGTGAATTTTGACCCTTTAACTGCGGCGGGTAGCGCAGCCTCAATGACTCTAGAATTCCTATTTCACCCAGCTCGTTTGAATCGAATTTATTGGCAGCAAGTCAGCGATCCAAGCCAGTTGAGTCTGGATGAGCTTATAGAAAAATCCGCCCAAATGTTTAACAGTACTCAAGCCAGCCCAAGACTGAATACTTTAAACGAGTACGTATTGAATTTATATTTGAGACAAGTTATGGCAGCGAGCGTTGACAAACAAACCTTGCCACAGGTAAAATCAAAACTCAAAGATCATTTGTATCATTGGGAACGATGGGCTAAAAAATACCACAGCGATATGGCTGCTCATTATCTGGATATATTGAATCAATATTGGCAGAATCCTGAACATTTTGACCGAATGGAAACTCCAGATTTACCCGATGGTAGCCCGATCGGAACAGATTTGTGTTTATTTCCTGAATTAGATTGATATGTTGGGTTTGTGGACAACTGAACCTCTTCATTACGCGCTTTGCTTAACATTGTGCTGTTCCATGGCATTGAGTGGACAAAATAATGACGCGAATCCTGAGTCATTTATGCAGTGTTTCCCATCCATTGATCTGTCCATATTCCAGCCGAGCAATCATCAAGAGGGCAGTATCCATCCAGAATTTATTGGGCTGCCACAGGGGCAATTGACTATGGAACCCAGTTTAGTTGTTTTTAGAAAGCTGGAGCCGAGCAGTATTGAGGAATTGTACTTTGA
>OMJU01000137.1 GCA_900299425.1 Candidatus Rokuibacteriota bacterium | reverse complement strand
TTCACACTTTTCACTTATTTAGACTCCATATTACAACAGTTTAGTCTTAATCCTTGTCACCTCATTTCATGAAAGCAGGCACAAAAGTGAAAAACATCAGACTCGTAGTAGGCGATCATAACATCAGCTGCAAAATTGATGGATTTGGCGCTATGGGCTTAAAATCTGAATTTGTAAAAAAAGCGTAATTCCGTTCATCGCCTTTTTTGGCCGAATACCTATTGGAGTAATACGGATATCAAAAAAATTATAATTTTATGACGCTAATCTCACAACCTAGCACTATGAAAAAAAACATGGGCACTGCCGACAAGGTCATCCGCATTCTTCTGGGGCTAACCTTTGTCTACCTCTACGCTAACGAATACATTACTGGCACCCTAGGTTTGGTGCTGATGCTCGTCACCCTATTTTTCAACATCAGCAGTATTGTGGGCTATTGTCCACTTTATGATGCCTTGGGCATCAACACATGTAAGTAAAAGACAGGTAGTTACATCTCCACAAACAAATTTCCTAGGCCGTCTTTAAACTGAAAACCTTCGAGGGTTCTGTATTTATTGAGTTTTTTGTGGACCTCTAGACCCCAGAGCAAAAACTCCATCATAAAGTATTTATCCTCAGGGGCACAATCGCTTTGAAATTCATCCACTAAATCCTCCAGACGCGGCACAGAGCGCAAGGTGTCTTGATAAACGTCCTCTGGAAGACCGTCTTCCAAAAACAAATCGTTATCGCTGTAAAACCAACCCAACAATCGATCGTAGGGGCCCTCGGCATCCTTACGCTCAAGTTTTTTAATCTCCGGGAAATACTTTGGAAACAAAGTTTTTACGGATTGATTGATCAGGTGCAAAGAAATTTGTTCGGCCCCCTCCTGCTCACCTTCGTAAACTAGCTCTACTTTTCCGTTTATGGCAGCGATAATTCCTAAAAAGTCGGACATGCGTAGGGTAGTCTTATCTTGGGCATTAATCAGCATGCGGCGCTCAGCCGTACTGATGAGATTCTCAAAAGCAGTGATGCTCATACGAGCACTAACCCCACTTTTGGCATCGATATATTCACTGCGGCGCGCCTCGAAACCGATTTGTTCTAAAATATCACGCGCCAATTCCGGAATATGAATGTTTTGATCCGCCTCGCGCGGCTTTACCTCTTGCTGGGTAATGGCTTTGGCTACGGTCAAAGAATGCGGATAATGCGTTAATATCTGAGAACCGATACGGTCCTTGAGCGGCGTCACAATACTCCCGCGGTTTGTGTAGTCCTCTGGGTTTGCAGTAAATACAAACTGCGCCTCTATGGGCAGACGCAATTTAAACCCGCGGATCTGGATTTCTTTCTCTTGAAGTATCCCAAAAAGCGCTACTTGTATGCGCGCTTGTAAATCAGGGAGTTCGTTAAGCACAAAAATACAGCGATGCGCCCGGGGAATCATTCCGAAATGAATCACACGCTCATCGGCATAAGATAATTTTAAATTCGCCGCCTTAATGGGATCTACATCTCCTATCAAGTCCGCCACAGTGACATCGGGCGTGGCAAGTTTTTCAAAAAAACGATCATCGCGGTGTAGCCAGGCTACCGGAGTATCGTCTCCGTGCTCAGCGATCAGTGCTTTGGCCTGAAAACTGATCGGGCTCATGGGGTCATCGTTGATTTCAGAGCCTTCCACTACCGGAACCCACTCATCGAGCAAGCCCGTCATTTTGCGTGCTAGGCGCGTTTTGGCCTGACCGCGCAACCCTAAGAGATTGATGCTGTGTCCTGAGAGCAAAGCACGCTCCACATCAGGAATCACCGTATGCTCATACCCTAACAAACCTTCGAAAGTAGGCGCTCCCGATTTTATCCGTGCGCGCAGATTATCGGCGAGTTCTTGTTGTATGCTTTTTGGGGTATATCCTGAGGCCTTGAGCTGGCCCAGAGTTTTTATTTCTGTATTCATCCTAATCTCTTTTTTCTGTTTTGCTGATAATCTTCAAAAATCATTTCACCAAGCCCTTTTAAGCCTGTAAAAAATGCCTTACCCTTGTTGGCCTCGGTAAAAGTGCGCACAAAACGCATTAAATATGGGTCCTGGGCAATCATAAAGGTGGTGATGGGTATATGCAGTTTAAGGGCCTGCCGCGCCATATTGTAACATTTATCGACGATATAATCATCTAGGCCTACGCTGTTTTTATAATAGCCGCCCCCAGGTTCTTTAAGACAGCTGGGTTTGCCGTCGGTGATCATAAATATCTGTTTGTTGCTGTTTTTTCGGCGGCGCAGTAAATCCATGGCCAAAGACAATCCAGCCACCGTATTGGTGTGGTAGGGCCCGACTTGCAAGTAAGGAATGTCCTTAATAGCGATGGGCCAAGCGTCATTCCCAAAGACCAGCACATCCAGAGTATCCTTAGGGTAACGAGTAGTGATAAACTCCGCCAAAGCCATGGCGACCTTTTTGGCCGGGGTAATACGGTCCTCACCATAAAGGATCATGCTATGACTGATGTCGATCATGAGCACTGTACTCAACTGCGTGTTATAGGTACTGTCTTCGACCACCAAATCTCCTTGTCGCAGGTCAAAATCTCCACCAATATTGCGGATTTGCGCGTTTTTAAGGCTTTCGGTAATGGATATTTTTTCCAAAGCGTCCCCAAACTGATAGGCCTTGAACTCCCCTGTCGCCTCGTTTCCTTGCCCGGTAGACTTGGTTTTATGGTCTCCAGAGCCCGCTTTTTTTAATTTGCCAAAAACTTGTTTGAGGGCATGCTCGCGCAGCAGCTTCTCGGTCTTCGGGGTCAGCGCCATACCAGAGCCCTCCCCGTCTTTACCCCCGCCTTTGGGCTGAATATAAGCGCGCTCAAGTAAATCACGCACGAAATCGTCTATGGTATAGTGCTCGTCGGTTAGGGTGTATTCCTTGTCGAGCTCGCGCAACCAGTCGATGGCCTCATCAAAATCGCCTGAGGTATGGGTAATGAGCTCTTTGAAAATTTCAAAAAGACGCTCAAAGGGCGACTGCTCCTTCGGCACATGGCGACTAAAGCGCAAACCCGTGGCAGAGAGATCAAATTTCATAGCGTTGTAAAGATAGCTAAGAATGGTAAATTACCCAGAAGAATCCGAGGCTTTAATTCATTAAAAACATGTCTCCTTTATCGAATTTGATTTAAACGGCGGATATCAAAAAACCCTGAAGCAGTGTTCCGAGTAAAAAGAGTATGATTAGAATCAAAAAAATCTGATCAAAAAGCCATTGTCAAATTCATAAAACACGACAATAAAAACCCCTAAAAATTAACGAATACACAATTTATAAGCCCCTAATTATGAATTCCTCAAATGTGAATTTGGATTTGCAATTAAACCAAAATAGACCGTATCTTGTAAATAAAAACAAGGTTTTTGACTCAATATATTGCTATGCCAAAAAGACAAGGATTATACCTTCCAGAATTTGAACACGATAATTGCGGGGCAGGATTCATCTGTAATTTAAATGGAATTAGATCCAATAAAATCATCCATGACGCCCTTAAAATTTTAGTCAAATTAGAGCACCGTGGAGCAGTGAGTGCCGATGGAGTAACCGGTGACGGAGCAGGCATTTTAATCGATATTCCTCACAGTTTTTTTAAAGAAAAATGTGCTTTTGATTTACCGGAAATTGGAGCATATGCTGTGGGTAACGTTTTTCTTCCAAAAAAGTTGAACCAACGAGAATATTGCATCAATATTTTCGAAAATGTATTACACCAACAAGGATTGTCACTTTTGGGGTGGCGTGATACTCCCCTAAATAGTGAGGTACTTGGATCTATAGCCAAAAAAACAGAACCATCCATTAAACAGTTATTTATCGGAAAAGGTGATGAAAATATTTCTGAAGAGGATTTTAAAAAGAAATTATTCGCCGCAAGAAAGATTACGGAGCATCAAGTTCGAGAGTCAAAGATTTCTGAGTCCGGTTTATTTTATGTGCCAAGTTTATCTACCCGAATCATCATCTTTAAGGGCCTACTAATGCCCCAACACATTAACGAGTATTATCTCGATTTAAATGATGAATCTTTAGATACCCGATTGGCTCTGGTCCATCAACGATTTTCCACAAATACATTCCCGACTTGGGACCTTGCTCAGCCATTTCGATATATCTGCCATAACGGCGAAATAAATACTTTGCGTGGTAATGTCTCTAGAATGTTTTCTCGTGAAGAGATTTTAAAGAGTGATCTTTTTGGAGAAGATTTAAAGAAAGTTCTGCCTACAGTAATAAGAGGCAAGTCCGACTCTGCCACAATGGATATGGTTATCGAGCTTTTGTTAATGACTGGGCGATCCTTACCTGAGGCAATGATGATGTTAGTGCCAGAGGCGTGGGAGAAAAACGAACATATGTCAGATTCCAAAAAGGCGTTTTATGAGTTCAATTCCTGTCTAATGGAGCCCTGGGACGGCCCTGCCTCGATTCCTTTTACCGATGGCCATTATATTGGAGCCATTTTGGACCGCAATGGATTGAGGCCATCGCGTTACACCTTAACCAAAGACAATTTTTTAATTATGTCCTCGGAAACTGGGGTCCTAGATATTCAACCAGAACAGGTCGCGTATCACGGACGGCTCGAACCTGGTAAAATGTTTTTAGTAAACATGAATGAAGGCCGTATTGTCCAAGACGAAGAAATAAAGAACCACGTGGCCTCCTTGAGACCATATCGTAAATGGCTCGATAAAAATTTGGTAAATCTCAAGGAAATTCCGGCGAAAAAAGGACCAATTGATTATGACGAAATCGATTTAATACAACGACAAATTATATTTGGATACACTCAGGAAGACATTCATTCTGTTATAAAACCTATGGCCCAAAACTCCAAAGAGCCGATTGGTTCCATGGGTAATGACACACCATTAGCTGTACTCTCTGATAAGCCTCAATTACTTTACGATTATTTTAAGCAACTTTTTGCTCAAGTCACTAATCCTCCTCTAGACGGAATTAGGGAAGAACTCATTACGGACATGAGTCTTACATTAGGTCGGGATGTGAATCTCTTCGATATCAGTGAAGATCATTGTAAGAAACTCAAAATTCAAAATCCAGTAATCTCTAAGCACGATCTGGACAAAATCAGAAACTATGATATCAACCCTGACTTCAAGGTCTCTTCTATACCGATACTGTACCGTATTGATGGGGGGTTAAATTCCTTGGAAAATGCTTTGAATGAGGTCACTCAAAAAGCAGCTAAAGAAATAGAGGAAGGTGTCAATATCATAATCCTATCTGATCGATTTGTCAATCAAAAAATGGCCCCCATACCGGCATTATTGGCCTGTTCATTTTTGAATAACGAATTGCACAAAATCGGGAAACGTTCCCAAGTAAGTTTGATCATAGAATCTGCGGAGCCCAGAGAGGTACATCATTTTGCGTTGCTTTTCGGTTTCGGAGCCAGCGCGGTTAACCCCTATATTGTTAATGAAATTGTTTTCAACCAAATCAGTAACAATGATCTTACAGATTTGGAGTATCTCACGGCCATCAAAAATTATAACAAAGCCATTGAAAAAGGGATTCTAAAGGTCATGAATAAGATCGGTATTTCGACCCTTAACTCATATCGAGGATCTCAACTTTTTGAATGTCTTGGAATCAATGAAGTTACCGTTAATAAATACTTTCCGAATACCCCAACACGAATTCAGGGCATTGGCTTGCACGAAATCGAAAGAGATATCGCGAGGCGCCATAAATTGGCTTTCCGCCCCGAAAATCTTACTTCTCTAGAAGTCGGTGGTAATTACCGCTGGAGAAGAGGGCAAGAATCTCATCAATTCAACCCACTTACCGTGGCAAAGTTACAAGAAGCTGTGCGGAAAAATAACGGCAATACCTACAAGGAATATTCTAGGTTAATCAATGAGCAGTCAAAACAATTGATGACCCTGCGTGGTCTTTTTGAATTCGATGCTTTTGATCCAATACCCCTAGAAGAAGTTGAGCCATGGACTAATATCGTCAAGCGATTTAAAACAGGAGCCATGTCATACGGTTCGATAAGTAAGGAGGCTCATGAGAATTTAGCCATTGCCATGAACAGAATCGGCGGTAAATCTAATTCTGGTGAAGGTGGTGAAGATGAGGATCGCTTTTACAAAACAGCCGAAGGAGATTGGAAAAATTCGGCGATAAAACAAGTCGCTTCAGGCCGTTTTGGTGTGACTTCAAATTATCTGACTAATTCGAAGGAGATTCAAATTAAAATAGCTCAAGGCGCAAAGCCTGGCGAAGGTGGTCAATTACCAGGACCAAAAGTAAATAAGGATATTGCTAAAACGCGAAATTCAACTCCTTATGTTGGTTTAATTTCTCCTCCACCCCATCACGACATATATTCAATTGAAGATTTATCACAATTGATTTATGATTTAAAATCAGCCAACAGAGAAGCAAGAATTAATGTAAAACTGGTTTCAGAGGTCGGTGTAGGAACTATAGCAGCTGGCGTGGCCAAAGCAAAGGCCGATGTTATTTTGATATCCGGTTATGATGGAGGCACTGGAGCATCACCGTTAACCTCTCTGAGACATGCCGGATTACCATGGGAATTAGGCCTTGCCGAGGCCCAACAGACTCTGGTCATGAATGATTTAAGAAGCCGTGTAGTAGTAGAATGTGATGGTCAATTAAAAACTGGTCGAGACGTTGCTATTGCTTGTCTTTTAGGGGCCGAAGAATTCGGATTTGCCACAGCCCCCCTTGTTGCATCTGGATGTGTAATGATGCGCGCCTGTCATCTAAATACATGTCCTGTAGGGATAGCAACACAAAATCCAGACCTCAGAAAGAAATTTAAAGGCAAACCAGAACATGTAGTCAATTATATGTATTTCGTAGCCCAAGAGTTGCGGGAAATTATGGCCTCTCTGGGTTTTAGAACCATCAATGATATGGTCGGGCAAATGCAAAAGCTCAATAGGACTAACGCCATTGAGCACTATAAATCTTCTGGTATTGACATCGGTCCAATTTTATTTCAAGCACCTGAGAATGTAAATAAAATAAAATACAACACCAGCACACAAGCACATGAACTTGAAAAACATTTAGATTTCAAAATCATTAAACAAGCCCATCAAGCACTCTTTAGACGTCAACCAACTCATCTAAGTATGCCCATCAATAACATGAATCGCGCGGTTGGAGCTATTTTAAGCAATGAGATTTCAAAAATTTATGGAGCGAAAGGACTACCTGAAAATACCATCAACATTAATTTTAGCGGAGCAGCAGGACAAAGTTTTGGGGCATTTGCCACCCATGGTCTATCTCTAATCGTTGATGGAAACACCAATGATTATTTAGGTAAAGGCCTCTCAGGCGGTAAAATAGTGATTCGGGTCCCAAGAAATTGCGATATAATAGCCAAAGACAATATCATCACTGGTAACGTATCGCTGTACGGGGCAACTTCGGGGAAAGTCTTTATAAATGGACAAGCTGGGGAGCGCTTTTGTGTAAGAAATTCAGGGGCTATTGCGGTTGTAGAAGGTATTGGGGATCACGGTTGTGAGTACATGACAGGTGGTATTGCAGTGATTTTAGGAAAATTTGGGCGCAATTTTGGTGCTGGAATGAGCGGTGGAATAGCCTATATCTTGGATGAAAAAAATGAAATTGATTCGAATTTTGGTGGTTCTAAACTCAATGTTTTGAACATTGATAATCAGGAGGATGAATCTACTCTCAAAGCATTAGTTAAACAACATTTTGAGGAAACCTCAAGCAAAATTGCTGAAGAGTTATTGGGTAATTGGAAAGATGCTGTCAAACATTTTAAAAAGATTTATCCGGAAGAATATCGACAGGCTTTAGAAAAATTAGCAGAAGAAGAATTAAAGGAAAAGGACCTAATAAGTGTATAGTTATGGGTAAACCAACAGGATTTTTAGAATACACAAGAAAAACTGAAGGGGTCATTGACCCGGAGCAAAGAGTAAAGAACTACCAGGAGTTCACTATACCGCTCAAACAATCAGAATTGAAAAATCAAGCAGCACGCTGCATGGATTGCGGGATCCCTTTCTGTCATAGTGGCTGTCCGTTAGGTAATTTTATTCCAGATTTTAACGACAAAGTATATCAAGGTAAATGGAAGGAAGCTCTGGAGATTCTTCACAAAACAAATAACTTCCCTGAGTTCACGGGAAGATTGTGTCCGGCTCCATGCGAAGAGGCCTGTGTTCTGGGTATTAATGAAGACCCCGTAACTATCGAAAATATTGAAAAAAATATTATCGAAACAGCATTTAAAGAGCAATGGATCAAGCCTGAAATCCCCAGTAAAAGAACGGGTAAAGCTATAGCCATAATCGGTTCAGGTCCAGCTGGTCTTGCAGCTGCTCAGCAACTCAACAGAGCGGGTCATACAGTCACAGTTTATGAGCGGGATGAAAAAGTCGGAGGACTTTTGCGCTATGGTATTCCTGATTTTAAATTAGAAAAATCAATAATTGATCGCAGAATAGAAATCTTAAAAGCCGAGGGAATAGTCTTTAAAACGAAGGCGCATGTCGGTGTCAATGTTAAGGTAGCGGAGCTAAAAAAAGAATACGACTCTATTTTACTTTGTGGTGGGGCGACTGTACCTCGGTCGATTCCCATTAAAGGTGCTGAACTTGATGGAGTGGTTCAAGCCATGACCTTCCTCAAGGCAAATAATCAATACGTCGATGGTCTCAGGGATTTTGATGACATTATTTCCGCCAAAGGCAAAAATGTCATTGTCATCGGTGGCGGTGATACCGGTAGTGATTGTATTGGAACTTCAAACCGGCATGGGGCGAAGTCCGTAACCAACTTTGAAATTTTAAATCGACCTTCATCCTCGCGCCCACTAAATCAACCATGGCCGTATTGGCCCATGAAATTGCGCACCAGTTCGTCGCATAAAGAAGGGGCCGAAAGATTTTTCAGCATTTCAACTAAAGAATTCATTGGTGATGACAAGAGCCAATTAAAAAGTCTTAAAACGGTCGAGGTAGTTTGGCAAAAAAATGATAAAAATGTCATGGAACTTACTGAATTACCAAATACTGAAAAAGAATGGCCTTGTGATCTAGCACTTTTAGCACTAGGTTTTACGGGCTCTGAAGCATCTCTTGCCGAACAATTCGGTGTCCAGCTTGATTTTAGAAGCAATATTCAGGCGACAACTGCAGATTATTGCACCAATGTTCCTGGGATATTTGCTGCCGGTGATATCCGACGTGGTCAATCACTCATTGTTTGGGCTATTTCAGAAGGGCGGCAAGCGGCTCACCACATAGACAAATATCTTATGGGAACATCTGACCTACCACTAAAGGATGACAATGATCTCCCGAGAGTCTAATGTCTCTAAATTGATTTTTAACAACAGATTTATAATTATCGAATATGTGCGGAATTGTTTGTGCCTACAATGAAAATATTCAAATGGAAGAACGGCGTGCTCAGTTGCTTTCCATGTCAAAACAGATACGTCATCGCGGTCCAGACTGGAGCGGAATTTATGTGAATAATGATGCTATTTTAGCCCATGAACGATTGGCTATTGTCGATCCTGTTTCCGGAGGCCAACCCTTAATAAGTTCGGATAATACATTAGTATTAGCCGTTAATGGTGAGATTTACAACCACCGTCAAATTAGAGAGCTTACCCCCGATTATGCTTATCAAACAGGATCTGATTGTGAAGTAATCTTGGGTCTTTATCAATCCGAAGGAATGACATTTATTGACAGGCTCAATGGAATATTTGCCTTTGTGCTTTATGATACAACACGCAATATGTTTTTTGCAGCTCGAGATCATATGGGCATTATTCCCCTTTATATGGGATGGGACGCTGAAGGAACTCTTTATTTCGCCTCAGAACTTAAAGCTCTTGAGGGTCATTGCAACAAAATCGAAGTATTTCCTCCCGGTCACTATTATGACGGTACTCAAAAAACACTCATAAAATGGTATGATCGCGATTGGAGGCACTATGATAAGGTCAAGGAAAGAAATACAGATATTGAGCAATTAAAATTGGCGTTGGAAAATGCAGTACACAGGCAACTTATGAGTGATGTGCCCTACGGGGTGTTGCTTTCTGGAGGCTTAGACTCATCGATCACTTCAGCCTTGGCGAAAAAATTTGCTCAAAAGCGGGTTGAAACTAATGACGTTAGTGACGCTTGGTGGCCACAATTGCATTCATTTTCTATAGGTTTAAAGGGTTCGCCGGACTTAGCAGCTGCGCAAATAGTCGCAAATCATATTGGCACTGTGCATCACGAGGTGACTTTTTCTGTCCAAGAAGGTATTGATGCCATTAAAGATGTTATCTACCATTTAGAAACATACGACATAACTACTGTTCGTGCCTCAACTCCTATGTACCTACTTGCGCGAGTTATTAAATCTATGGGCATTAAAATGGTGCTTTCAGGAGAGGGCGCTGATGAACTTTTCGGTGGATACTTATATTTTCACAAAGCACCTAATGCGCAAGAATTTCATGATGAAACGGTTAGGAAGTTAGACAAACTATATCAATACGACTGTTTGAGAGCCAATAAATCGTTAGCAGCATGGGGGATTGAAGGTCGCGTACCATTTTTAGACAAAGAATTTATAGATGTCGCCATGAGCATAAATCCCAAGGATAAAATGATCTCATCAGAGCGCATGGAAAAGTGGGTTTTACGGAAGGCATTTGAGTCTTATTTACCAAAAGAAGTAACATGGCGTCAAAAGGAACAATTTAGTGACGGTGTGGGGTATGACTGGATCGATAGCCTAAAAGAGGTAGTGGAAAGTCAAGTCAGTGACCAAGACATGCGTGTGGCCAGCCATAGATTTCCTAGGCAGACTCCAAGGACCAAAGAAGAATACTTCTATCGTAGTATTTTTGAGGAGCATTTTCCATCAGAAACTGCTGCGCTGACCGTACCTTCCGAACCCTCAATCGCATGCAGTACCCCTACTGCTCTTGCTTGGGATGCGTCATTTAAAAACATAAATGAGCCCTCTGGACGGGCTATTGGAAAGGTTCATAACAATGCCTACAAAGGAAAATAATGTATCATTAATTTATAGCCATAAAAAAAGGTTCTCGATTGAGAACCTTTTTTTTATAAATATGTGATTATTATTCTAATTCTCTTTGACGCTTCCCAGCATAAGCAATTTCGCCGTGTTCTGAAATATCTAGACCAGCTAACTCTTCTTGCTTAGAGACGCGAAGCCCAACTGTTTTCTTGAGAATAAGTAAAAAGATATAAGACAATAAAATTGCCCAAAAAGCGTAGGCAATAACCCCTATTGCCTGAGCACCAAGCTGCGCAGCACCTCCGCCATTAAATAGACCGATTCCGGTGTCTCCATCTACACCCCATAAGCCAATAACTAGGGTTCCCCAAGCTCCTGCTACACCGTGAACTGAAACAGCCCCCACTGCATCATCAATCTTTAGGGTTTTCTCAATAAATCCTATCGAAAATACGACAAGTAATCCTCCAATAAGTCCCGCAAGAACTGCTCCGCTCTCCGTCATATTCCCGCAGCCAGCCGTAATACTAACTAATCCGGCAAGAGCACCATTCAGTGTCATACTCAAACTGGGCTTGCCATTTTTAATCCAGGTAAAGAATAATGCGCCCAAAGCCCCAGCTGCGGCAGCAAGATTCGTGACTAAGACTACCTGTGACGCACCGACTGCATCATCACCACCCCATGCGAGCTGTGATCCTCCATTAAATCCAAACCAACCCAGCCATAAAATAAACACCCCCAATGTGGCATACATTTGATTGTGTCCGTGCATAACATTTGGCCTTCCATCTAAAAATTTTCCGATTCTAGGGCCAACCATCCATGCAGCTACAAGCGCAGCCCATCCTCCTACAGAATGCACAATTGATGATCCCGCAAAATCAATGAATTCTGCTGGCATATAGTCAGTATTATTTAACCAACCGCCGTTCCATTCCCAACCTCCAGCAACAGGATAAATAAAAGCGGTTAATACAATACTAAAAATAGCGTACGTCGTATATTTTGTACGACCAGCGATGGCTCCCGAGACAATTGTCGCGGCTGTAGCAGCGAATACGGTTTGGAAAAATAGATCTGCTGCACCTTGGGAAAAGGTCAGTCCTGCAAAATGGAAAAAACCACCGCCTTGATCTGCACCATACATTAAAGAATAACCAATGAACCAAAAAGCAAGGGATCCTACAGAAATGTCCAAAATATTTTTCATGGCAATGTTGACGGCGTTTTTGGAGTCTGTCATTCCTGACTCAACTAGAAAAAATCCGGCTTGCATAAAAAACACCAAAATTCCTGAGATCAACATCCAAAGCATCCCCATATCGCCTTCAATAGCAGCGGTATCTTGGTTTAATAAGATTAATGGTAAGTTTAATAAATTCATAGTATTAGTTTTTTTGTTTAATTAGAAGTTAAAATGAATAAATGGCAGCTAGAGTTACCGCTGAGAGTTTGTCAGACGCCATGCCATCTTTGTCTACATATGGCATGGAATTGCTCCAAGTATCGAGCCTGAGCTCAGGCTTGATGATTAGGTTGCCGTCGACCACATAGCTGCCTGTTAGCGTAAAGGCGACGACACTTGGGTCATCACTTTCTTCCTCTGCAGTTCCGTGTAAACCAAAATATTCTCCCCTGAGGCCAACAGCGAATGCATCATTGAGGCTTAGTTGAGGATACAAGGCCGCACCATAAAATCCTGAGCCATCATTGTCATTGTACGCGGCATTGATTCCTAAATAAAAAGAGTCTAACAAATCGAAACCACCTGTATAATCGACTTCAAATCCAAGTCCGCCATCAAGACCGCTGTCGGAGTAGACATTGATGTACTGACCGTAAAGCCCCAATTGTGCGCCAAGAGCATATTCTCCGGTGTTAGAGATGTCATTAGTGTCCCATGGGTTAGTCACCGCTAGCATTAAGCTCACGTCTTCGGAAAAGGCGAAATCTGCCTTGAGTCCTACGTGAGAAAATGGACCATTGGAAAACAAATAAGAGCAGCTATAATTAAAGTTGGCCGCTGGGGCAATAACTTCATAACCCAAGAAGGTATTCCAGCGTCCAAATGTTAAGGTCGCCTTTTCCGTCACATTCCAATAAACGTAGGCTTGATTGATGATTCCGTCTACAATGTCAGTATTAAAGGTAGCACCGGCTCCTCTAGGACCGGTAACAAGATCCAGAACAGCCCCTGTTTTTTCGCCTTCATAGCTGGCGATGACATTTCCCATCCCTAGGGCAAATCCTGCTTGTTCAGCAAAGGCAGTGCCAAAGGAGGATCCTGAGTCCGCAGGGGCACTCAAATAATTTTGTGCATAAGCATCCACACTTCCGCTAATAGTTAATTTGCTTTGTTCTTGTGCTATCATACCGTTCAGACCTAGATACGATATTGACAGAAGTAATAGTTTTTTCATAATTGAGGTTTAATAATTAATAATTGTTTATCGCGATATTATAATATCACGAGGATTGCTAAATTATACTTATTTATAATATACCCCCCTTATTTTTAACAATAATTACTCACAAAATGCACTTTTTATTAACTATACCCCCCTATTTTTATACTTAATGATAAAATAAAACACATTTATGTGAATATACCCCCTATTTTAAAAAAATGTTTAATTGATTTTTCGTGTTTTTTAAGTACCACTACTTTCCCCTTGATTATGATTAGGGTTTATTTGAGTTCATTATCTAAAACTAAAAGGTGGATTAGAGATGCTGACAGAGCTCCGCTCTGAAAATACCCCAAACAAAAAAACGCTCAAGCTAGCTTGGCGTCAATAAATTATAAGCAGGATTAGAGATCCTGACAGCACTCCGTGCTGAAAATACCCCATTTTACGGGGGTCTGAATGATACACCCCTCTCAGTTTAGTCCGTATTTTCCTAAAATTTCTACTACACCTTGCGGAAAACCTTGCAGAATAAAAAAAGGGTTACAAACTTAAAATTGTCTGTAATCCTCTTAAATATAGATACTTCAGAAATACAAACGACATCAGCTATGAGCCCATTAAACAAAAAGTGCTAAGAAAAGGACCACAGCAATTCCTGTCAAGGAAAGCACCGTTGTCATCAAGGTCCAGGATTGATAGGTTTGCTTTTCATTAATACCCAAATACTGACTGACCAGCCAAAAACCCGAATCATTGACATGAGAAAAAATAGTGGCCCCTGAGGCGATCGAAACCACCAAGAGCGCAAGAGCAAATACCGAATACTCTCCCGATTCTAGTAATGGTGCAACCATTCCAGCTGCAGTAATCATGGCTACTGTAGATGACCCCTGAAGCACACGTATCAATACAGCGATAATAAATGCGATGAGATAGATGGAGCTTTGTAGATGCACAAAACTCTCAGCGATTAAGGTTCCGATATTGGTATCGACTAACATCTGTTTGAGCACGCCCCCTGCACCAGTTAACAAAATAATGGTTCCTGCGGGCTCCATGGATTTAGAAGCGACTTTAAAGAGTTGTTCCTTTGAATAATTCCAACGAACCCCAATTAAATACCATGCGAGAAGATTCGCGATAATCAAAGCGGCAAACGGATGACCTATAAAAGAAATCACGGCGCCAATTCCGGAATTCTTATCCAAGAAAACACTTGAATCGATTAGCGCTCTAAATACAATCAATATTATCGGAACGAATACCACTCCGAAAATAACTCTGATCGAAGGAGAGGGTTTCACCTCTAAATCTTCTTGAATCTGGTAAGGCGCTTCCACAAAGATTCTTTTAGCGATATACTTTCCAAAAAAGATGCCCGATACGATTGCAGCAGGTAGACCAACTAAAAACCCCATTAATATGACCAGGCCTAAATCAGCACCTAAAATATCAGCTACAGCAACAGGACCTGGAGTAGGTGGTATAAAAGCGTGAGTTACTGCTAGACCCGCCAGCAAAGGAATCGCATAAAGAAGAAGTGATTTTTTGGTCCTGTGTTGCAAGGCGTAGATCACAGGAATTAACAATATAAATGCCACGTCAAAGAAGACTGGAATAGCTATAAGAAATCCACTAAATAGGAGTGTCCACGGTGCCTTGTCTACTCCAAATCGCTTTAACAGAACATCAGCAATTGCTCGGGCAGAACCGGTAAGTTCTAAGATCGAACCAAACATCGCACCCAATCCAACTATTGTGGCGACATATCCAAGGGTTGCTCCCATCCCTCTTTGAACGGAATCAAAAATACTTGATGCATCAAGGCCTGCTACTATACCGATAACAATGGTTGCAATAAGCAATGAGATGAAAGCAGGAATTTTGAGTTTTAGTATTAAAATAAGCAATACTAAAATTCCAAGCACCAGTGCTAAAAGTAACGTTGAAACCATCTTAATTTTTCCAATTGTAGTGATATAAATCACCTGTTAAATCTCCCTTGAATTGGAATCCATGTGCTCCAAAATAATCACGTTGGGCTTGTATGAGATGAGCCGGCGATTGTTCTTGTACCATTTGTTTCAAAAACTCAAAAGCATTCGAAATACAGAGACTTGGAACATCCGAAGGAATAAGACTCGACAGAAGCTTCTCCACGTGAGGTCGATCCATATGAATCTGCTTCACAATAGAAGCATCAGACAAGGGTAATTGATGACTTTTTAGAATTGGATACAATTGGTATAACAAATCTGATTTAATGATACATCCTTCCATCCAAATTCCACACACTATTGCTAAATTGATATCCCATCGATGTTCCTTAGAAGCTACGTGAATTAGTGAAAACCCCTGATGATGATTGATTAAACGAGCAAATCGATAGGTTGCCATTAAGTCATCAAGCGTCAATTCAATGCGTTGATTTTTTGATTCATAAAGTGCCGATAGTTTCGTACGACATCTCTTTTGAGAGGAGGTATAGCGGCTGAAAAGAGCTGATGACATCATAGAAGCAGCCTGCCCCAACTCAGTAGCTGCAATCAAGGACCACGAGCCAGTACCATTGTGAGCCCCCTTGTCTAAAATGCGATCGATGACATATCCTTGTTCATCCTTAGTTCTTAGAATACTTAAGGTTATTTCTAATAGATAACTCTTTTGATCGCTTTGATTCCACTGTTCAAAGACAACAGCTATTTGATCGTAAGTCATTCCCATTGCCTGGTGCATGATTTGAAAAAATTCTGCTATCAGTTGCATTTCTGCATATTCGATTCCATTGTGAACTATCTTTACAAAATGTCCTGACCCTCCATTGCCAACATATGCAGCGGTCGGCTGCTCATCCGATTTCTTGGCAGCGATTTTATTGAGTAGGTCTTTAACCAGCCCATAAGCCTGAGTCGAACCTCCAAGCATTAAAGAGGGGCCTTTCAAAGCGCCTTCTTCTCCTCCAGATACACCTAGACCTAAAAGGAAAATTTTCTTTTTGGCGAGTAACTCAATTCTTCGCTCAGTGTCGCTGTAATGTGAGTTTCCAGCATCGATTATCAAATCTCCCGAATCCAAAAGCGGCTCTAACTCACTGATGAGTTGATCAACAGCAGCTCCAGCAGTCAGCATTAAGAGAATCTTTCTCGGTTGCTGAACTGAATTGACAAAGGCCGACAAATCTTCAAAACCCTTAGCCGAACTCAATTCCTTGTATTGATCTATTTTTTTGTGCGCAATCCCTTCTTCACTTCCTTTAACATAGCGGTTGTACAATGAAATGGAATAGGCATTTCGTGCAATATTTCTTGCAAGAGAAGTCCCCATAACTCCGAGTCCAATTAAACCTATTTCTGATTTCATAGTTGATCTTTTAATTGAGAGACCATAGATTCGATCGATTGATCAACAGTTATTTCGATTGCAGCAATTGGTTCCTCTAAAGTGTCAAACTGAGATTGCAACAAACTCACAGGCATAAAATGATCAGAACGCGCTGCTAAACGTTTCGAAATCAACTCGAAACTTCCCTTAATATACACCCATTTTATTTGAACCTCTTTTGACAAAATGTCTCTGTAGGATTGTTTGAGAGCAGAACAGGCTAAGACCAGTCCACTTTCTAAATGGCCCTTACACAAACAATTTAATCTTTCTAACCATGTAATACGATCCCTGTCTTCTAAGGGTATCCCCGCCTGCATCTTTTTTATATTGTCCGTTGGATGATAATCATCAGCATCGTAAAAGGGAAGAGACATGCAATCAGCAAGAGCAATGCCTACTGAGGTTTTACCACAGCCACTAACCCCCATGATTACGATGAGTTTCGACATATTTAGTTGTTGTGATTTTCTGCCATAGAGTCAAAATTAATATTTTAATACCTAAACAAAACATTTTCTATTCAAATTAGAAAATGATGCCCACGTGGTATTTAGTTGAATTATCATTCATAATTCAATTGATTTCAAATGATAATTTAAATACTTTCAATTCACTACCCAAAAGGAATAGAATTAAAGAGTGTTTTGGTATTTTCGAGAGTAGAAAGTGATCTTAATTTAAACTTTGTTCTTAAGCTGCGCTAATCACCTCAAGGTCAATAAAAAAAACCCTCCAAATCCTGGAAGGTTTTTAGTGATCGCGACAGGATTCGAACCTGTGACCGTCTGCTTAGAAGGCAGATGCTCTATCCAGCTGAGCTACGCGACCCCTTGAAGACATAATCATTATGCCTATCAAATTGTGGCAGCAAAAGTAACTAAAAATATGGAAAATGAAAGCTCTAGATTGAACTCAAGTTTTG
>OMJU01000136.1 GCA_900299425.1 Candidatus Rokuibacteriota bacterium | reverse complement strand
CGCACGGAATTTGTGACCCAGGCTTCAGGATCAGAAGCCCCAAAAAGGTTGACTCGAATGGCGTGACAGCCTAAGAAAGCTGCCGCATCAACCCATTTTTTGTGATTGTCCACGGCTTGTGACGTTACGGCCTCATCGTCCACAGATAGATCTCCTTCGCCGTCCACCATGATTAAGACATTTTTCATGCCTAGTGAATCACTGCGGCGTTTTAACTCGGTTAATACCGCATCTAGTCCCTGCTCTTTCATGGGATAATTTACCATATCGCCCACATAAAGGTGGTTCACGTACTCAAGCCCAGTATACCCGAGGTCTTTGGCTACGGAAGCAAAATCCATAGGGTCAATGGTGCCGTCCCAGATTTGATTGTGGATAGACCACTGGGCCAATGAAATTTCAAAGTTTTGCTGTGGGGCTTCTTGAGGCGCCTCTTCTGATTGTTTCATGTTGTTTTGACAGCTCATCAAGGCGAAAGCAGCACCGATGGCCAATAGTTTTTTTGGGGTCATATTAGAATGTTTAATAGGTCGTTTGTGTAAATGGTCTTCTAAGATAAACGATTTTTTCCTGAGTTGGTTTTAATCAATGATTGGAGTTCTTTTTTTCAATTCGAAATCGTTTTCGTTCTTAAAGATCACATCATTCTCTGTGCAGGGCTTGGTTAATCGGCAAAAAAAGAGGAAATTCGAACACTTGCTTTTGAATGACTTCAATTCAAAAGCATAACTAGACCAATAAATTAAACAATCTAAAAATATGACAAAACCGAACGAACAATTCGACGCAATCGTCGTGGGTTCAGGTATTAGCGGCGGATGGGCTGCTAAAGAGCTTTGCGAAAATGGCCTGAAGACTCTGGTTTTAGAGCGTGGGCGCATGGTAAAGCACATCGAGGACTACCCTACAGCAAACAAAGATCCATGGGATTTTGAATTTAAGAACCGTCGCACGGCCGAACAACAAGAGCGACAGGTGAAACAGAATAGAACGGGTTACACCACCCGTGATGAATCTGCGCATTGGTTTGTAGATGATATTATCCATCCTTACAACGAAGTAAAGCGCTTTGATTGGATTCGTGGTTATCACGTAGGAGGCCGTTCTATCATGTGGGGTCGTCAATCTTATCGCTTGAGTGACATTGATTTTGAGGCCAACAAAAGAGAAGGAATTGCTGTGGATTGGCCAGTGCGCTATGCGGATATCGCTCCGTGGTACGACAAGGTTGAAGAGTTTATCGGTGTAAGTGGAGAGGCCCTCGGAATGGAAGTATTGCCTGATGGCGTTTTCTCACCTCCGATGGAACTGAATTGTGCTGAGCGCGACTTGCGTGAAAAAATTGATAATAATTACGATGATGGCCGTGTACTGACCATCGGAAGAACAGCCCACCTTACCGGGGACAAAGCCCATGATGGCCGTTCAAATTGTGTCTATCGCAATCGTTGTATTCGCGGATGTCCTTTTGGAGGATACTTTAGTAGTGTTTCTTCGACCCTTCCTGCGGCTGAGCGCACAGGTAATATGACCTTGCGTCCAAACTCTATCGTTCACGAGGTGATTTATGACCCTGAAACCCAGCGCGCCTCAGGGGTAAAGGTTATCGATACTGAAACCGGAGAAAACCTTGTTTTTAATGCCAAAGTTATATTCTTGTGTGCTTCTGCCATTGCCACAGCCAGTATATTGTTGCAGTCTAAAAGTGAGCGTTTCCCCAACGGAATGGGGAATGACTCTGGGGAGCTAGGCCATAATATTATGGACCACCACTTTAAGGCCGGTGCTTTTGCCGAAGTTGATGGATTTGAAGACCAATATTATAAAGGACGTCGTCCTAATGGTATTTATATTCCACGATTCAGAAATATTGGTGGGGCTACCGATCAACCGAACTTCAAACGCGGATACGGATATCAAGGTGGTGCCTCTCGAGGCACATACGGAGACCAAATTGCAGAGATTGGCTACGGCGCCGATTTGAAGGACTTAGTGAGCCGTCCTGGTAAATGGAACATGACGCTTATGGGCTTTGGTGAATGCTTGCCCTACCACGAAAATAAAATGGTGTTGGATTATGACCAAAAAGACAAGTGGGGTCTGCCTACCGTAACTTTTGATGTCGAGTGGAAAGAAAACGAGTGGGAGATGCGTAAAGATATGGTGCAACAAGCCATGGAAATGTTAGAGTTGGCCGGGTATAAAAATATCCGCCCATGGGATGATCCAGGAGCTCCAGGGCTCGGAATTCATGAGATGGGAACCGCACGCATGGGAAGAGATCCAAAGACTTCTGTTTTGAATGAGAACAATCAAATTCATGCAGTGCCGAACGTTTATTGTACTGATGGTTCGTTTATGACCAGCGCGAGCTGTGTAAACCCATCACTTACTTATATGGCATTTACCGCGAGAGCCGCTAATCATGCTGTTAATCAAATTAAAATGGAATCCTGATGAATAGAAGACAAGCTTTAAAGAATTTAGGATTAGGCGGGGGCGCTTTAGTAGCGACGCCTACCATAATCAGCCTGCTCCAAAGCTGTGGCTCAGGCTCAGGATACACTCCTGCATTTTTATCGACCACCGAAGCTAAGGCTTTGAAATCAATGGTCGGTTTGATCATCCCTTCAGATCTTGAAGTGCCTGGTGCGGTTGATGTTGGGGTTCATCAATTTATTGATATGTATTGGGATCAGGTATTGCCTACAGATGAGCAAATTCCTGCATTAGAAGATGCCTTTACCCAGTATTCGGCTTCAGCAAGACAAAGCCAGGTGCGCAAAGGATTTGCTGCTTTGGCACGTGTGCTCGAGCGTGATCATCAGACCGATTTTGATAGTGCGCGTACCGAAACCTATGACGCCTTATTGGGACACTATCTCAAAGCTGACAAAGCACAGGCAGATCAGTGGTCCAAAGAGTTGTGGGAGTATCGAGGCGCCTTAGAGACAGACCCTCAAGCTACTGTTTCAGATGATGTAATGGCTAGCGCGCTGATTCACGAAGTGCGTAGCATGACTATTTGGACGTGGACGCAAACCCAAGAAATTGGAGAAAACTTCTTGTGGTATGACCCTGTACCAGGGGTTTACCAAGGTTGTTTGCCTACATCAGAAGCCGGCAACGGAAAGGTGATGTCCTTGTAGCGATACGGTAAAAACAAGAGATAAAAAAACCCGCCAAAGTGGCGGG
>OMJU01000135.1 GCA_900299425.1 Candidatus Rokuibacteriota bacterium | reverse complement strand
AGTCTTGCACTAAAATGATGCTATGAGCGTCATGGAGACAAATTCAGTCAGTACAATCAGTATTATTGGCGATCAGCGGCCATCTTCACGATGTTTACAATCACCTCAGAGGCCTTGATCATGCTCTCCACAGGTACGTATTCGTAACGCCCGTGAAAATTATGCCCCCCAGCAAAAATATTGGGACAGGGGAGTCCCATGAATGAAAGTTGAGAACCATCCGTACCTCCACGAATCGGTTTGATTATGGGGGTTATGCCCGCAATTTCCATGGCCTCTTTGGCCAAATCCACAATGTGCATTATGGGCTCAATTTTTTCACGCATATTAAAATATTGATCTTTAATCTCCACAGCCACACGCTCGATGCCAAGATCCTTGTTTATATCTTCTGCGATTTGATGCATCAAGGCTTTGCGCTCTTCAAAACGGCTCCAATCGTGATCGCGAATGATATAGTGCAGCTGAGTTTGTTCGACATCGCCAGATAGATGGTGTAAATGATAAAATCCATCACGGCCGTCTGTTTTTTCTGGAGTTTCCTCCCCGGGGAGGGCCTCAATAAATTTTTGGGCGATGTACATGCTATTGACCATTTTACCTTTGGCACAGCCCGGATGAACCATTTTGCCATTGATGGTTATTTTGGCCCCTGCGGCGTTAAAGTTTTCAAATTCGAGTTCTCCGATTTGACTGCCATCCATGGTATAGGCCCAATCAGCACCGAATTTTGCCACATCAAATTTATGCGCGCCACGACCGATTTCCTCGTCTGGGGTAAACCCGACTTTGATTGGACCGTGCTTGATTTCAGGATGTTTGATCAGATATTCCATAGCCGAAACGATTTCAGTAATGCCCGCTTTATCATCAGCGCCGAGTAGGGTGGTCCCATCGGTCACAATAAGCGTATTGCCGACATAAAGCAATAGGTCATCGAATTCTTTTGGAGAAAGAATGATATTTTGGTCTTTGTTTAATACAATGTCTTCCCCGTCATAATTTTCTATAACTCTCGGTTTGACATTCGCGCCAGTAAAATCGGGAGATGTATCAAAATGTGAGATAAAACCGATAGTAGGGACGTGATGTTCGACGTTGCTGGGCAGCGTCGCCATAATGTAGGCATGCTCATCAATACTGACCTCAGACATGCCTATATCTTTTAATTCTTGAGCTAGAGCATTGGCTAAATCCCATTGATTTTGGGAACTCGGCGTAGAGGGTGAATTTGGATCGCTTTCTGTGTCGACAGTGACGTATCGGACAAATCGATTGATGATGTGTGCTTTGGCTATCATGAAAGAGGAATTTGAAAATTGCAGGACAAGGTCCTGGTAAAAAATCTTAAATCGTCCATAAAATTAGTGCTTTTAGTGCTAATTTTGTCGCGAATCGCTCACTATGTATCAAAGTCTAATCCGCCCATTATTTTTTCTTTTTGACCCTGAAAAAATTCATCACACGAGTTTTAAATTGATAAAACTCGTTAATTACCTGGGTTTAGGTTCTTTGATTAAACGTTATTATAAAATTGACCATCCCAATTTAGTACGAGAGGTATTTGGTTTAAAGTTTCCCAATCCGGTGGGATTAGCCGCGGGTTTTGACAAAGACGCCATTGCCTATAAAGAGCTGTCAAACTTTGGCTTTGGATTTATTGAAATAGGGACCGTTACCCCGAAACCTCAAGAGGGCAATCCGAAAAAGCGTTTATTTCGTTTGCCTGCAGACCAGGGGGTCATCAACCGAATGGGGTTCAACAATAAAGGGGTGGCGCATGCAGTAGAACGACTAAAATCTAATAAAGGCCAAGTTTTGATCGGTGGCAATATTGGTAAAAACAAAAGCACACCAAACGAGAAGGCCGTCGAGGATTATTTAATATGCTTTGATGCTTTATACGATGTGGTAGACTACTTTGTGGTTAATGTGAGCTCACCAAACACACCGAACTTAAGGGATCTACAAGAAAAAGAGCCACTGACTCTTTTGTTAAATAGACTTCAAAAGCACAACAATACCCAGCTTCAGCCAAAGCCTATTTTGCTAAAAATAGCGCCTGATTTGACGTCAGGACAACTCGATGATATCATCCAGATTGTAGCCGAAACACAAATTGCAGGAGTGATTGCGACAAACACCACCTTGAGCCGAGAAGGCCTGAATCACCCAAACAAGGCTGAGACAGGTGGACTAAGCGGCAAACCGCTCACAAAGCGCTCTACACAGGTGATTCAATATCTGTATGAAAAAAGCAAGGGGTCCTTCCCAATTATTGGGGTAGGCGGCATTCATTCTGCTCAAGATGCTATGGATAAATTAAAAGCGGGGGCCACATTGGTCCAGTTGTACACCGGTTTTGTTTACGAAGGTCCTGGACTCATTCGAAAGATCAATCAGGCTATTTTAGGGGATAAATAAATCGAATATGCTGTGGACTTTTGCTTTGGCTTGCGCACTTTTGGCCATTACTCCAGGTCCTGATAATATTTTTGTAGCGACTCAGTCCATAGCTTATGGCGCGCGCACAGGTTGGATGATTACTTTGGGCCTGCTCAGCGGCTGTATTTTGCACACCAGTCTTTTGGCTTTTGGCTTTGTGGCGGCAGTGGAGCGCTGGCCCGAACTCATTACTTTGATAAAAGTCGGGGGCGGGGGTTACCTGCTGTATTTAGCCTACACTATAGCCCGATCTACTGTCAGTTTTCAGCAAGGGGCTTTACAAAATCACAGTATGGCTTGGTGGTACCGCAAAGGGGTGATTCTCAATGCTTCAAATCCTAAGGTTTTTTTATTTTTTGTCTCCCTT
>OMJU01000134.1 GCA_900299425.1 Candidatus Rokuibacteriota bacterium | reverse complement strand
GTCCTGAAAGGCAAAAAATCCTTCTGAGGCAGGGTATAACTCAATGCTGTCTGTTTTGCGACCGATCAGCTGTTCAAACTTTTTTCGATAGGGCTCAAAATTCACCCCCCCGTATACGAACAAATTAAAATTTGGGAACAGCGCACCCACTGGTTTACCTGAGGTTTTGATCAGTTTTTCGAAATACATCTGAACCCAAGAAGGAATACCACTGATCAGCGCCATGTCCTTATTTTTAGTCTCTTGAACAATCGCCTCGACTTTAGTTTCCCAATCTTCGATACAGTTTACTGTCCAAGAAGGCATGCGGTTGCGCTGCAAATAGCGCGGCACATAATGCGCCACTATCCCGGATAAGCGCCCTAGTTGTACTCCATTTTTCTGGGTCAAAACAGGCGACCCTTGAAGAAAAATCATCTTGCGCGAGACAAAACCCACATTTTGGGTTTGATGAATATAGAGCAGCAAAGCATTTTTTGCGTTCTCTATGTGATGCGGCATTGAAGCTTTGGTAATCGGAATGTATTTTGCTCCTGAAGTGGTGCCACTTGTTTTGGCATAATACAATGGCTTCCCCGGCCATAGTACGTCTGAACAGCCATCGACCATTTGGTCTACATAAGGCCTTAGTGCCTCATAATCGCGTATGGGTACCTGAGCGATAAAGTCCTCGTGACTCTGTATTTTGTCAAAATTGTGGTCCTGACCAAATTTGGTGTTCTTAGCGTTTTGAATCAACTGCGCAAAGACTCTTTTTTGAGTGCCGATAGGATCATTAGCCCAGCGCTGTATTTTTTTGTTTGCCCGAGCAGCGAGTATTTTTGCAAAAAACCCTTTCAATCCCATTAATTAAAATCTATGAAGTTTGTTGGGTTAATCGGGTAGCCTTCACTCCAAAGTTCAAAGTGTAAATGGGGCCCAGTGGTCAACGAACCCGTATTTCCTGAAGCCGCAATAACCTCGCCTGATTTAACTAAATCTCCTTGGGCCACCGATAATGAGGCATTGTGCTTGTAGACAGATATCAGATTATCCTTATGCCGCAGCACCACCACATATCCTGTGTCCGCGGTCCATTCTGCCAGAATCACTGTGCCGTCAGCTGTGGCTTTAACCGGCGTGTTTTTTACTGTGGCAATGTCCACGGCATAGTGCTTTTCTTTTGGATCATATGTTCCTGTGATTACTCCAGAAATAGGAGGAAAAAGGACGATTTCTTGACCCGAGCCGTCGCTTAAAGGATTGTATTTATCTTCTTGTTGAACACGTTCCCTGAGCAAAGAGTCCTCTTTTGAGGCGGCCAAGAGTTGAGCATCAACCTCGCGCGCCACGGCCTCAATAATTGAATCCTTGTTGAGCGCCGCTGGTTTTAGATTTCCTGTCAGCACCTCACGAATAGACTGTAAATAGGTATCATTTGCTGCTAATCTTTGTTGTAAGGAGTCTGTGAGTTCACTTAAACTAGCGGCTTGTTTTATAAGCTGTGTCGAGGCATAGCCCGGAATATATTCCTTGAGCGGCGTTAAGGCGATGAGCAAAGTCGTGCCCACTATCAAAGCCAAGGCCGAAAAAACAGTAATCACAAAAACATTGAGTCTGTTGAGTCTGAATGAAAATCGCTCCTCAAAAGTGTCTTCGTTAAGCACCAACAGTCGGTATTTGTGCACCAACCTTTTTCTAAAACTTTTTTTGCCTGAAGTCTTGTGGGCCATATGTTAAGGCTTATAAAAACAAATGTACGCGGATTCTCTGAAACTTAATGTCAAAACGCGGTATGTTAGTATTTCTTGTTACATTTGCTAATAAATTCTGACTCAATGACTGCACAATTTTTGCCTTTGGTGATCGGCGCCCCACAAATCATTTTAATCGTTATTGTAGTTCTGCTCCTATTTGGTGGGAAAAAAATTCCTGAACTCATGCGTGGGTTAGGCAGTGGCATTAAAGAATTCAAAGACGCCTCCAAAGACGACAAATCCGATAAAACAGAGGATAGCAAGTAATCTTTTTTTGCCCGTGCAGATTGATTATTGTTCGGCTTGAACTAATTGCACAGTCCTCAAAATCGATTCAAGTTCAAACTGCAGGTCTCGTTTGCTCATTGATGGGGCATAACTAAATCCTTCTAAAACTAAATAGCGCTGATTTACAGTGTCCTTAATGGCCATGTTTAGATAAGGCCCCGCCATGTAAGCATCGCTCAAGGTCCAAATGCCCCGAGAAATTATAGTGGGCAGACCCTGTATTTGCTCTAAGGATGTTTCAGGCACATAGGTGGTGTCTGTCACAAATCTAGAGTCGTCTTCAACAGGCAAAAGGCGCGCCCCAATGGCATCCCTAATGTGCCGGATATATTGGCCCGGGTATTGGGCATCCTCCGGAATCATGCTCAAAGGCGCTGAATAAACCAATATGTTGGTGGTCCCATTAGAGACAAGGTCTTTTCTAAACCAATAGTAGTCCTTAGTGGCCGCAGCTGTGCGATAGGCTGAGGGCATTTGAAACTCCACACCAAAATCTTGTGCTAAACCCTCAGGTATTTTAGGGGATATTTGCGTGCGTCGCTGGCGCTCCTTTAGCTCAAAAGCTTTCATTTGGACAATCCAATTATCCTTCTGATTGTCAATCAACCTCAATAAGTTTTCAGGGGTGCTGCCTTTGGCGACCGCCATAAGTTGTGGGCGTGCAAAAGCATTGCTTTTGAGTCCTGTGGTGTCTTTATCGCCTAACTCTACAGATAGGATCAATCTTGAACTGCGAGCAAAATCTGTAAAGTGCTCTGGGGCTAATTGACTGATATCAAAGAGCGGTTCTGTTTGCGGAAGACCTGGCGTAGGTGCCCCAAACCAAGTGCGGAGGCTGTCCCCAACGGCACCAGACCAAAGTTCATCAGGCGCTATAACTTGCAGTGCGTTTATCGATCCCACCGATTCTGGTAAATAGCTGCGGTCTGTGGTGTTGTTTTGGCCGCAGGCCAAAACAAGGGTCATCGCGATAAGGGCAATAATGATTCTCATGATCGTGGTTTTAGGCTCAGGGTCATTCCTGGTTTAATCTCAGACCCACTAATATCATTCCATTTTTTTAAATCCTCCAGTGAAATGCCGGGGAACTTCTGAGCGATGCCCCACAAAGAGTCTCCTCTTTGCACCACATACACGTCATTATTGCTGTTTTGGGTGTTGTTGTCGGACTTGTTAGGGTCCGCAGCACGACTTGATGTGTTTGTGTCGTTTAGAGGAATGCGCTTTGGAATTATCGTCAGGCGTTGTCCAATCCTGAGTTGGGTGCTTTTAAGTGAGTTCCACTGCATTATTTGGGCCACAGAAACACCGTACTTGTTGGCGATTTTACCCATATAATCCCCACTTTTAACCCGATAGCGTATGCGATTATTTTGGTCTACAAGCTCTGGAAGTGGCTTTTCTCTTTGGGCAAAGTCAGCACGAGCCAAACCGTAAAGACTGTCTTGATTTTCAGCAATCAAGCCAAGCTCTGAAACAGGCATACGCAAAAAATAAGGGCGATCTTCGATATAAGGAATAAGGCCTAGTGTGTATTCTGGATTGAGAAACTCAAGGGTTTCTTGAGGGGTTTGGCTCAATTGTGCAACATGCGACAGGGCCACGGTTTCCTTTATTTGTATGGTGTCAGTGGTGGCGAAATGAGGTTGGGTATTGCTTTGGTTCAATCCATACTCCTGGGCGTATTCAAAAATATACATGGTGGCGTAAAAGGCTGGTAAATAACCCGCTGTTTCACGAGGTAAAAACGAGCGGATGTTCCAGTAATTTTTTCGACCCCCGGAGCGGCGTATGGCTTTACTCACATTGCCTGGGCCACTGTTATAGGCCGCAAGGGCTAAATCCCAATCGTCTAGAATATCATAAAGCTGGTTGAGGTATTGGGCTGCGGCAATGGTGGATTTTAACGGGCTGCAACGCTCGTCGATATAGCTGTTTACTTTTAAGTCAAACATCTTTCCTGTTTGGAACATAAACTGCCATAGTCCGCGCGCACCTACCCGTGAGGTGGCTGTGGGCACTAAGGCTGATTCCACAATGGCCAAATACTTCATCTCCAGAGGCAGGCCGTGTTGGGCAAACACCTCTTCAAACATAGGGAAGTAATAATGGCTCAGCCCCATAAGCCTCTCTAATTGCGGCCTTCTATTTTTGAGGTAATTGCGCACAATCTGCTCAAGGGCGCTATTATAGGTAATATGAAAGGGTGTTTTTTGGTCCAAAGCCGCAAGCCGTGCTTTAAATGTTTCGCTCGACCACAAACTATCGTGCAGCGGTATGCTGTCCCATGGCGAGGCAATGGCTTCCTGCTGTTCTTCAAAACGATATGTGTCGCTGAGCAGCACATACCAAGCGCGCTCAATTTCTGCAGCCTCAGGGTTGTTTGCTAAAGCAGGACGAATAGAATCTAGAGTGTGTTCTATTGCTGGGATCACGACTGCAGTTTTGTCCTCTGATTCATTTTGCGCTATTAAACCCTGGAGGGCAATGCATAATCCACAGAAGATAAAAAGCCATCTTGAACTGAGTGCAATCATTTTTTCGATCATCAATTAGGCGTTTAGTATAGCGGCAATTCCTGGTAAGGTTTTGCCTTCTAGCATTTCGAGCATAGCTCCGCCACCTGTAGAGACATAGCTCACTTTTTCACCGTAATTAAATTGTTTGACAGCGGCCACTGAATCCCCGCCGCCCACTAATGAAAAAGCGCCATTTTTGGTGGCCTCAGCAATGGCCTCACAAAGGGCAATAGTGCCGTGGGCAAAAGTCGACATTTCAAACACCCCAACAGGTCCGTTAAACAATATGGTTTTTGACTGGCTGATTACAGCGGCAAAATTCTTTCTGGTCTCAGGTCCTGCATCAAGACCCATCCACTCATCTGGAATGGTGTGTATTGGCGCTATCTCTGTGTATGCTTGGTTGTTGAACTCTTGGGTAATTACTGTGTCTGTGGGAAGATGCACCCTAACCCCTTTTTCTTTGGCCTTGTCTAAAATACTCAAAGCCAATGCTTGTTTGTCGTCTTCCACTAGTGAATTGCCTATGGAACCTCCTTGGGCTTTAATGAAGGTAAATGCCATTCCGCCGCCGATGATTAAGTGATCCACAGAGTCAAGAATTCGTTCAATAATGGTAATTTTTGAAGACACTTTTGCCCCACCAATAATTGCGGTCACCGGCGCCTCTCCATGGTGCATCACCTTATTTACGTTTGTAATTTCAGAGGCCAAAAGAGTTCCAAAACAACATTGTCCTTTAAAATTTTCAGCAATTATCGCCGTAGAGGCATGAGCTCTATGAGCCGTGCCAAAGGCATCGTTTACATAGATATCGCCCCATTTTGACAAAGCTTTTGCAAACTCATGGTCTCCTTGTTCTTCTTCAGGGTAATACCTTAAATTTTCTAACAATAACACCCCGCCTTGAGGCAGTTGCGCCAAGGCATTTTCTACCTGATCCCCAATACAGTCCGCAACAAAGGCCACAGGAACCCCCAAGACTTGAGACACTGTATCTACAATATGGCTTAATGAGAACTCTGATTCTTTGGCCTTTGGTCGTCCAAGATGAGACATCAACACACAACTTCCGCCCTGATTTAAAATGTGCATTATGGTCGGCTTGGCTGCCTCTATGCGCGTGTTATCGGTAACCTCTAGCTCATCGTTAAGAGGAACATTATAATCTACACGAATTAAGGCGCGCTTGCCCGAAAAATCAAAATCGTTTAAGGTCTTCATTACGGGTTTGTTTTGGCACAAATATAAGTTTTTCCTGAGTCTATGCCTTGCGAAAAATCCGTAGATTTGTTTGGTGGAATACGCGCAAATCATAGGGTTAAATCATCTTAAAAACCACCTTCAAACCAGTGCTGCTCATGGCCGAGTAGCCCACGCTCAATTATTTAGTGGGCCTACAGGAAGTGGCTTGCTTCCATTGGCTTTGGCTTATGCAAAAACACTTCTGTGTTCCGGCATGGAACCTGGGAGCGCCCTCTATCAAAGAGCCGCCCATCAAGTCGATACCCTAGTGCACCCAGACCTGCATTTCATGTACCCAGTAAATACAACAGACGATGTTAAAAAGTCACCTGCTGTATTAGATTTTTTACCACAATGGCGCAGTTTTGTACAAACTAAGCCCTACGGCTCATTGATGGCTTGGTATGGACACATAGGTTTGGCAGCAAAACAGGGGTCAATCTCTGTTTCCGACACAGAGCAAATGGCTAAAACACTTGCGCTTAAATCTTATAAAGGAGGTTATAAAGTAATGA
The DNA here is from genome assembly GCA_900299425.1 of Candidatus Rokuibacteriota bacterium. Lineage (GTDB taxonomy): Bacteria > Bacteroidota > Bacteroidia > Flavobacteriales > Flavobacteriaceae > BACL21. Next base: position 244 of record OMJU01000134.1, on the reverse strand, counting down.
TCATTTGGATGGCTGACAAAATGAATAAAGAGTCTTCAAATAAGATCTTAAAACTTTTAGAGGAGCCTCCCAATAAAACGGTGTTTTTGTTACTTACCGAAGAGGAAGATAAAATTCTCAAAACCATTTATTCCCGCTGTCAAATACTGAGCCTCCCTTTGATGTCTCAAAATGATTTAGCCAAAGCATTGGTGCAGAACCACAATCTAGAGCAAAATCAAGCCCAATCTATTGCAAAAACTGC
>OMJU01000133.1 GCA_900299425.1 Candidatus Rokuibacteriota bacterium | reverse complement strand
CAACCCTACGAATTGGCTCTTTCTAGTAGGCTAGTTAATGTAGTGAAGGATTATAACATTGAGCTCTTGCATGTACATTATGCTATTCCGCACGCCTACGCGGGATATATGGCGCTGCAAATGCTTCGTGAAGAAGGCATACACATCCCCATGGTAACCACCTTGCACGGTACGGACATTACCTTGGTGGGCAATCACCCATTTTACAAACCCGCAGTGACCTTTAGCATTAACAATAGCGACGCAGTAACTTCGGTTTCAGAGAGTTTAAAACAAGATACATTAATAAAGTTTACCATCAAACGACCCATAGAGGTGATTCCAAACTTCATCGATTTGACAAAGATGGGGCAACAAGAGGGTCCTTGTGAACGTGCGGCCATGGCTGAGCCTAATGAGCGCATCATCACCCATGTGAGTAATTTACGCCCTGTAAAAAGGCTTTTGGATGTGATAGAAATATTTGATAGGGTTGTGGCCCAATGCCCTGCGCGACTGGTCATTGTAGGGGATGGGCCTGATAAGGATCCAGCTAAAGCATTAATCGAAAAAAAGGGGCTGAAATCTAAAGTCCAATTTATGGGCAATAGCGAAGAAGTGCATAAAATTCTTTGTTTGACCGATCTATTTTTATTGCCTTCGGAAATTGAAAGTTTTGGTTTGGCTGCCCTGGAGGCCATGGCATGTCGTGTCCCGGTTATTTCTACTAATGTTGGTGGTCTTCCTGAGGTGAATTTAGATGGCTACAGTGGTTATTTATCTGAAGTAGGCGATGTTGATTCTATGGCCAAAAACGCATTATCGATCTTAAAGAACGACACTACACTCAATAAATTTAAGGACCACGCCAGGGCCCAAGCTCAGAATTTTTCTATTGAATTAGTGGTGCCACAGTACGAGGCTTTGTATAAGCGAACAATCGCTCAGAACAGGGTTTCTGTAGGCTAGGATTTGCTCGGACTAAAATCCAAAGCGCAGGGCTAGGGCAACATCAAACACCAAAGCATTATAGTATCCGCCTAAGCCATATTCAGGTCTGATATCGAGCCCCAGATGCACAGGTTTCCCAAAAAACACTTCTATTCCGGTGTATTCCACTCCCACAACACCCGAAAACAGCAAGTTAGTGCTGCTGAAGGCTTCCGCTCCAGCATCACCAGTATCTACATTTTGATACAATACACCGGTTCCAGCGCCATAGTAGTACTGAAAGGCCCCATCCAGTAGTCTAACCCATTGATATGCCGCGCTGAGCTTGAATAGGTTTTGATTGGCTTGGTCTAGGCGATTACTGCGCCATCCTAAATCAATTTGATAGCGCGTGTCATGAGTGAGCGCTTGTTGATAGCTTAATTCAGGACCGACGCCACCATTATCGCCAAAGCGTAAACCTAACGCGTTATTTGGGTTGCTTTGGCTCCAAAGCGCGCTGGGCAATACAAGTAAAATTAACAGATAAAGAAAGTGTTTCATATAGTGTAAAAATAACCAAATTATCCCTGAATCACTCCTGATGAAATTAGTTAACTTTAAGCCATGGCGCACAGCACTCAGCAGGAAATAGATTTTAATGATTTAGATCAAAAGTTAATCGGCAGTTGTCATTGGTACGAGCTGCACCTGATGATGTATGCCACTGATGCTTCTGTCTATCGCAATCGACCCAAAGCGGTCGTATATCCTAAGAATAACAAAGATGTATCCATCGTACTTGAGTGGTGCTCGGATCGCGGTATTTCGGTAACGCCACGTGCAGCGGGGACTTCACTTGCTGGACAATGTGTTAGTGATGGTGTTGTTGTCGATGTCTCGCGACATTTAAATCAAATTTTAGATTTCGACCCAGAGCAAAAAATAATTACGGTGCAACCTGGTGTGGTTCGAGATGAGTTGAATCGTTACCTAAAGCCTCATGGGTTGTTTTTTGGTCCCAATACCTCGACTTCAAGCCGTAGTACTATAGGGGGTATGGTGGGCAATAACAGTAGTGGGACAACTTCCATTAAGTATGGCGTTACCCGCGATAAAGTTTTAGGGGTACGTGGTTATTTAGCTGATGGACAGCATGTAGCATTTTTGCGTCCTGGTTATGCTAATGAATTTACCCCATCAATCATTGAATCCGCAACAATAGGGTCCCAGGCCTCAAACGCCGCAGTTTCTTTAGCCTCAAAACTCAAAGAATTGCTTGATGCCCCAGAAGTTCGTCAAGAGATATTAGATCATTATCCTAAACCTGGCATCCATCGGCGCAATACAGGCTACGCGCTAGATTTATTGGCCAGTCAATGGAACGATTCTGTGTCAAAGCCGGCTGATCTAGATTTGTTACCTCTCATATGTGGGAGTGAGGGCACCTTAATGGTGACTACATCTATTACAATTAGCTTAGACGAATTACCCCCTGAACACAATGCATTAGTGGTCTTGCAATACAATTCTATGGAGGAGTGTATGCTCGATGTGGTTTCGGCCATGAAGCACGATTTATACACTTGTGAACTCATTGATGATGTGGTTTTGGATTGCACAGCCCAAAACACACTTTATAGTGCCTATCGCTTTTTTGTAAACAATGCTCCGAAAGCGGTTTTGTTTTGTGAACTGCGGGATAAAACCCGGGAAGGTTTGACCCGTCAAGTCGATAAGTTTTGTAACAATCTCAAGGCGCTAGAGCGCGCTTATGATGTAAGGGTTTTACATGGTGATGATATTGATAAAGCAATCAAATTACGCATTGCAGGATTGGGTCTTTTAGGGGCTATGGTCGGTGATAAAAAGGCAGTGGCCTGTATCGAAGATACAGCGGTAAGTTTAGAGGATTTACCTGAATTCATCCAAGCCTTTACTGAAATCATGCGCAAGTACGACCAAAAGGCAGTATACTATGCCCATGCCGGAGCAGGGGAACTGCATCTTAGGCCAATATTGAATCTAAAGGAAGCTCAGGGCAAAAAGGATTTTCGCGACATCACCCAGGCGGTGAGTACTCTGGTCAAAAAATATAGGGGTTCACTTTCAGGAGAACATGGCGATGGCATCGTGCGCTCTGAATTCATCAAAGAACAAATTGGGGTTGAAAATTACAATCGATTACAACAAATTAAAGGGCTATTTGATCCTCAAGGAATATTGAACCCCGGTAAAATTGTCAATCCATGGCCCATGGATGAGCGTTTTAGAGTCGATCAAACCAAAAATACCTCCAGAATCGAGACTCAGTATGATTTTTCTGCCCAGCAAGGGATTTTGAGTCTGAGCGAACAGTGCAATGGAAGCGGGGATTGTCGCAACAGTCATGAACATCAGGGCATGCTTTGTCCCAGTTATCAGGCCACAAAAAATGAGCGGGATACCACACGAGCTCGTGCCAATGTGCTCAGGGAAGTACTCAGCTCTGGCCAAACGGATGCCGAGCGCTGGGGGAGTAATGCCCTTAGTGAAGCCTTTGATTTATGTGTGGGGTGCAAAGCCTGTCATAATGAATGTCCGAGTAAGGTGGATATGGCTACCGTTAAATCAGAATTGCAGTTTCAGCGACGCAAATTGGGTTATTCAAAAAAATCTGATTGGTTTTTTGCACACAACACATTGTTCTACAAACACTTGTTTAGATTGCCTTTTTTGTTCAGAAAAGTTTTAAATAACCATTTGTTTGCAGGACTTATCAAATCTTTTTATGCCATCGCCGCTGAGCGCAGTTTACCCGAATTTCCAAAATATTCGTTTGCCCAAAGATTCGCTCAGAGGGCTAAGCAATCAGGTGCGACAGATGTTCATGGGTCAAAGCCTACAAGCATGGTATTCGATGGAGTGGAATCGCAATCAGGCGAGGCAGTTAATACCGTGGAATCGCGATCAGGCCCAGCAGTCGATGGAGGATTAAAGCAGGAGAAATTGCGTAACAATAAAGACCAAATCCTTTACCTCTGGATTGATGAATTTAGCGATTATTTAGAGCCTGAAATCGCTCAAGATGCCTATGAACTGCTTCGGGGTCTAGGTTATGAAGTAGTCTGTATTACGGGACTCAACAGTGCCCGGGCCCTGCTCAGCAAGGGGTATCTAGACAAAGCAAAACAGCTGATTGATCATAATTTAGCCTATTTTGAGGCCTATTGCACAAAGGGCCCGGTATTAGGTATCGAGCCTTCGGCGCTTTATGGAATTCGAGACGAATATCTTCGCCTAGCCACCGACAAGGCTCTGGCTCAAAAATGGCAGACAAAAGCCTTTATCGTAGAGGAATTTTTGGCACAAGAAGCGCGAAAAGGAAACATCTCTGCCGAGGATTTTACTCAAGCGCCAAAGAAGTTAAAGCTGCATTTACATTGTCATCAGAAGTCCTTAGGTCAGGTTAAAGATACCTTTGACTTACTTAATTTGCCAGCGGGGTATAGCCCCACGATTATTCCCTCAGGCTGCTGCGGGATGGCCGGTAGTTTTGGTTTTGAAAAAGATCATTACACCACCAGTATGGTCATGGCGGAGTTACATGTGTTGCCTGCCGCAAGGCGCGCTGAGTCACAGACCATTATTGTGGCTAACGGCACTTCTTGTCGTCATCAAATACTTGACGGAGCACAAAGAAAAGCACTTCATCCCATAACCGTATTAAGACATGCCCTAAGGTCTGTGGAATTGGCGTAATGTGGACTTAAATTAAGTAAGTCTGCGTCGATAGGCCGTCATGGCTGAGAGGATGTGGGACCAATCGTTATCTTCTTCAAGTTCTTCTGGAGTAAGTGACTCATTTTCTGTTCGTTGTGTCTCATCCCAATAGTAAAGACGCCACGCTTCGTTATTGTATTCTAAAGCCGATAAATTTTCAATCCAATCGCCACTGTTTAAATAGAGCGTGGCGCCTTTATTGGTTTTGAATTCTTGAATTTTTGGTTGATGAATATGTCCGCATATGACATAGTCAAAGTTATTTTCTATGGCCAAATCTGTGGCTGTCTGCTCAAAATTTGAAATAAAACTCACAGCACTTTTTACGCTGTTTTTTATTTTTTTAGAAAGCGAATAGCGCTCACGACCCATTTTAAGCAAAATAAAATTGATCAGCCTGTTGAGTAAAATCAAAAAATCGTAACCCCAGCCACCAAGTTTTGCTACCCATTTAGCGTGCTTCATTGTGGCATCAAAAACATCGCCATGAAAGAACCAGGCTTTTTTGCCATCCAATTCCAGTGCGAGTTTGTTCAATATGCGGATATTGCCCATTTTCGTGCCGGCAAAGCGTCTGAACGCCTCGTCGTGGTTTCCTGTGATGTAATAAATCTTCGTGCCTTTGGCCGCAAAAGAAAAGAGCTTTTTTATGATCAAAATATGCGCTTTTGGAAAATAGCGCTTGCGAAACTGCCAGATATCAAAAATATCCCCGTTCAGTACGAGTTGTTTTGGCTTAATAGAATTTAGGTAATTTAGGACTTCCTTTGCATGGCAGCCGTAAGTACCTAAATGAATGTCGGACAATACGACTAAATCAACTTTTCGCTTCATACTAGAATAAATACAAATAACAGATTTGCGCTTAATTAGAACATCATTGGAGTGTTAACTTTTAGTGACTTGAAACTTATTTTATTGTTACTAAGTTAAGGCCAGGTTAATCCCGTTTAAGTTTTATTTTTTACCCCAACTAGTGGTTTATTTACTGGAAATGAATCAAGGCTGAAATCCTTGTGTCTAAAACGCGTAGCTCGGTTTATTTTAAAGGCTTAGTATCCTGGATTCAATTGCCGCGGAATACTTTTAATTCTCAAAGCAATGGGCTACATTTGTTTAAATTCATTTTATGGCGGGCGCAATTTTTGGATCTTTATTGACTTTAAGCACTTTTGGGGAATCTCACGGACCGGCTATGGGCGGGATATTATCTGGGTGCCCCGCTGGCCTTGCCCTCGATTTCGAGGCCATAAATCTAGAACTTAGTCGTCGCAAACCAGGTCAATCGGCCATTGTGACCCAGCGCAAAGAACCGGACCAAGTAAAATTTCTTTCTGGAATATATCAGGGAGTAACCACAGGAAGTCCCATTGGTTTTGTGGTAGAAAACGCAAACCAAAAATCTGGAGATTACGACCACCTAGAATCAGTTTATAGACCCTCTCATGCCGATTATACCTATGAGAAGAAATACGGGCATCGCGATCATCGCGGAGGAGGAAGAGCTTCTGCCCGAGAGACGGTGAGTTGGGTAGTGGCCGGTGCCATCGCCAAGCAGATTATTCCCCAGGTGCGTATTTCGGCTTATGTGAGCGCCGTTGGACCCCATGAATACTCAGGGCCGGTCGACGACAAAGCACTTGAATTAGTGGAACAAAATGTATTGCGTGCGCCAGATTTGGCTTGGGCTCAGCAAATGGAAGAATTCATAAAATCCGTTAGAAAAGATGGTGATACTGTAGGCGGTGTGATCTCTTGTCAGGTCCATGGGGTTCCCCTGGGTTGGGGTAGCCCTATTTTTGATAAACTGCACGCTAATCTAGGCAAGGCTATGCTCACTATAAATGCTGTAAAAGGTTTTGAATACGGCAGTGGTTTCGCCGGCGCCCAAATGCGTGGAAGCCAGCATAATGATCTTTACACTCAAGACGGGCGGACGCAAACCAATCACAGTGGCGGCATACAAGGAGGTATCAGTAATGGAGAAGCCATTTTCTTCCGTGTAGCCTTTAAACCTGTAGCGACTTTAATGCAAGCCCAAGAAGTACTCGACAAAGAGGGCAACATAAAAACCCAAAGCGGCAAAGGCAGACACGATCCTTGTGTTGTCCCCAGAGCAGTGCCTATAGTAGAGGCGATGACTGCCTTGGTATTGGCCGACGCATATTTAATGGACCGAACCACAAAAATATAACGACATGAAATCTATCGCGCTGCATTGGCGAATCATAATCGGGATGGCCCTTGGGGTGATGGTGGCCCTTGTCATGAGTACACTTTCTTGGGGACCTGCCTTGATTACCGACTATATAAAACCCTTTGGAACCATATTTATCAATGGACTTAAACTCATCGCTATGCCGCTTATTTTGGCATCGCTAATTAAAGGAGTTTCTGATCTAAAGGACCTGAGTCGACTTTCCCAGATGGGTTTACGCACAATTTTAACCTATGTTTTTACGACTATATTGGCGGTTTCTGTGGGATTAATGGTGGTCAATTTAGTGGCTCCTGGCAAGCAAATCACTGAGGAAACACGAAATGAATTAGTCGAGGCCTATGGCGGGGAAGCGGCCAAAAAGCAAGAACAAGCCCAACAACAAAAACAGGCTGGCCCGCTTCAAGCTTTGGTAGATTTAGTACCTAGCAATATAGTAGGGGCGGCTGGTGATAATGGCAATATGCTTCAAGTCATCTTTTTTGCTCTGTTTTTTGGGATCAGTTTAATCATGATACCGGAGGCCTCAGCCGCCCCGGTAAAAGCCTTTTTTGATGGGCTAAATGATGTTATTTTAAAGATGATCGACCTGATTATGGCTTTGGCGCCTTATGGCGTATTTGCGCTTATGGCTGCACTTGTGGTTGAAGCGCCGTCTTCTGATTTATTTGCTGCCTTGCTCTGGTATGCGCTGTGTGTGGTTATAGGCCTCATAATTTTAGTGGTCATCTATCTATTGATTGTGCGCTTTATTATCGGGCGTAATCCTTTTGACTTTTTACGTGGTGTTTCACCGGCGCAATTACTTGCATTTTCTACTAGTTCAAGTGCGGCTACCTTGCCAGTTACCATGGAATGCGTGGAAGAAGAGCTCGGAGTGCGCAAAGAAGTGGTCAGTTTTGTTTTACCTATTGGGGCGACCATTAACATGGACGGAACTAGTCTGTATCAAGCGGTAGCGGCAGTATTTATCGCTCAGGCCTTTGGTATGGATCTTGACTTTGCGACCCAAATGGGGATTATCGCCACAGCCACACTTGCGTCCATAGGTTCAGCTGCTGTGCCTGGAGCAGGTATGGTGATGCTGATCATCGTATTGGCTCAAGCAGGAATTCCTGAGGCTGGATTGGCCTTAATATTTGCTGTAGATCGACCACTTGATATGTGTCGAACTGTAATCAATGTCACTGGGGACGCTATGGTTTCCTTATGGGTGAATAAAACCCAAGAGGATTGATGTGCTCCAAGCGCTTCAAGTAAAGATACTCATACGCCTTATAAAAAGCGATCCTTTAATTCTGGAGATGGCAGACGGCATTGGTCTTGTCGCCCAAACCATTTATAGCGATTTTGCGCAATTAAGTCGTAGACAATATCGCGTAAGGGTCTCGGAATGAGTATATAAAGATAGAGCAGGGGATAAAGCCCGGATAAACCTCGGCAGATACGCAAGACTGCAGTAGATTTCTGATACAATTTTTGTCCTTCAATCAAATAAACAGAGCGAAGAGCACTCTGCTGATCACTGCTGTTTGTTTGCAGAACATCAGTTTTTTTATCACTGCCGGAATGCGCTGAACTTAAATTTTGGGCCAATTCCAAATCTTTTAAATCATACCCTAAAGCCTCGAGTCGCTCTATGTTTTGTAGTGCAACAAACTTGAAATGCTGCTTTGGATCATTGTTAATAATCCAATTTACAGTGCTGTTACAGAGATTACAGACCCCATCAAAGGCAACAATGCGGTATGTTTCTTTATTGCTCATAATTTCTCAAGGTACTCTTTCTTAACTGTAGTGGTAAAGGTCCCATAATTCACCACTAACTTATTTTTTTCAATTTTGTCGATAGTGCCCACCGCGACACCATCGATCATGCGCACGCGATCCCCAATATTAAAAACCACAATCTCTTCTGGTTTCGGCTCAGAGTCCTTTTGTTTTTTGCTTTTTTTTGTGGCGCGTAATTGGGCTACTTCTTGTTTTAATTCTCTGTCTAAGGCGGCCTTTTTATTGGCATCACCAGACTTGAGAGAGGTTTTATTACTGCCCTGAAGTTCTGTTGATTTAGCCTTTTGCTCAACTGCTGTGCCCTTATTATTTGCGGATTCTTGTACTGGTTTTAATTTTTCTTTTGGGGCTTTTTTGGCGTTTTCTTGCATCACTAACTTAAACAAAGCGTCCAAGAGTCCTTTTTTAGTCCATTTATTTAAATAGCGTTCCGCGAGTTGATCGACTTTTCGTCCCAAAACAACCAATCTTTGATTCGCGTCAAAAACCTCTTGATAGCGTTCTAATTTTTCTTGAACTTTTTGTTGGGTCTGCGCCAGCTCTTGGGCTTGAACTTTAGCTGATTGCTCCTGCTCTTTGAGTGATTTAGAAAGATTCCTGAGTCCGGAACGCTCCTTTTGAAGACTGGCAATGGTTTTGTCAAAACGGACTTTGCCACCAGCAATTTTCTTT
>OMJU01000132.1 GCA_900299425.1 Candidatus Rokuibacteriota bacterium | reverse complement strand
TCAAGCCTATATTTATGGATCTGCCGACGTAGTGGGCCTAATGTGTTTAAAAATATTTGTCAAGGGCGATCAAAAGCAATTTGAGCTTTTAAAAGAACCGGCCATGGCTTTGGGTTCAGCGTTTCAAAAAGTGAATTTTCTAAGGGATTTAAAAGCAGATTTCAAAGAACTCAATCGCACTTATTTCCCGAATACAAATTTGACCGCTTTGGATGAACTGGCAAAAAGTGAAATTATTGCCGACATCGAAAATGACTTTAAAAAAGGTTATGCTGGCATTGTCGCCTTACCGCCCGAGGCCAAATTTGGGGTGTTTATGGCCTATCGCTATTACCGGCGCTTGCTCAAGAAACTGAACAACACCCCGGCACTTGATATTGTCAATACCAGAATAAGAGTGCCGAATTATGAGAAATTTGGTCTTTTGACCAGAAGCTATGTTAAATACCAATTAAAATTAGTTCGTTAAAAATGGAAGTTGTTTTTTGGATTTTGATCTTTTTAACCACTTTTTCAGTCATGGAATTTATGGCTTGGTTCACCCACAAATACATCATGCACGGATTTTTATGGGTGCTGCACAAGGACCACCATCATAAGGATCACGGGAGTTGGTGGGAGCGAAATGATGCCTTTTTTATCTTTTATGCCATTGTCAGCATACTGTGTTTTATCGGCTGGGATAGCTATGGTTTTTGGGCCGGCTTGCCCATAGGTTTGGGTATTTTCGCCTATGGTGTGGCCTATTTTATGGTCCACGATATTTTTATCCACCAGCGCATTAAAATGTTCCGCAACGCCAATAATTGGTATGCCCGAGGCATCCGTCGTGCACACAAGATACATCACAAGCACTTAGGAAAAGAAAAGGGAGAATGTTTTGGAATGCTCGTTCCGCCACTTAAGTACTTTAAGAAGTAATTATGGAGCGGCTATATTTATGGCTGGACTTAGGGTCTTTGGCCTTGCCGCTGCTCTTTTCATTTCACCCTAAAATAAAGTTTTACAAATTATGGCCTAGCGTACTCCCGGGCATACTGCTAATGGCTTTGGTATTTATTCCTTGGGACATTTATTTTACCCAGCAAGGCTTTTGGGGATTCAATCCAAAATATATCACCGGGATAGAGTGGTTTGGGCTACCTATGGAGGAATGGTTGTTCTTTTTTTGTATTCCTTACGCCTGCTTGTTTACCCACCATGTGTTGGGTTCCTTGGTGCGTGGGTGGCCACTGAGCCTGAGGGTCAGCAACTGGGTTTATGTGATGGTGGTAACGGTATTAATTATCGGCCTATGGTATGGGATCAATCAGTGGTATACGGCCACTGCTTTTATCTATGCCCTTTTAGTTCTCGGGCTCACTCAAAACACAGCTCCTGAATTACTGCCTAGTTTTTTTATGAGCTATCTCATTATTCTTATTCCTTTTTTTGTGGTCAATGGAGTATTGACAGGTTCCGGTCTTCCAGAACCAGTTGTCTGGTATAATGACACCGAAAATTTTGGTCTGCGCCTAGGAACAATCCCTATTGAAGATACCATCTACAATCTTGGTATGCTGCTTACCGTAGCTCTAGTGGGCACCCACATACAGCAACGAAATCTGGCGAAATAAAGTCATGACGCAAAAAGTCAAAACTGCACTTGTTTTTGGATTGCTCAACTTTGGCGGGCTTTATCTCGGGGCATTAAGTACGACCCCGGGTGTGAGTAGTGACTGGTACATCAACCTCAACCAAGCCACATGGACTCCGCCAGGTTTTGTCTTTGGGCTAGCATGGACCAGCATTATGATTTGTTTTACTGCATACATGATGCTACTTTGGCAGGAAGTATCGATGCGCGGGCAAGTAAAAAAACTCTTTTTGCTGAGTTGGGTATTGAATGTACTTTGGAATCCTGTATTTTTTGCCATGCATCAGACCAGTCTCGCGTTGTTTATCATAACAGGCTTACTGATTTTATTGATGATTATGGCCGTTCTCTACTTGAAATTATTGGGCTTGAAAACACTTTTGATCGCCCCTTATATCCTTTGGCTGGTTATAGCTACCTCGCTCAACGCCTATATCGTATTCCAAAATCCATAATAGTGCAAAGGCCTAAAAATAATACTTCGTCCTGTCAAAAGTCCTTTGGAAATCACATAAACCCCCTACCGGAGTGCCTTAGTTGTTAAAGTGGGCGGGGCTTTCTGGGAACGCAACGGGCTATTTACTCGGTCAAAGGAGCTTCTAAGTGAGGAAAGTCCGATGAAAACACACGATCGCCAAGTCCTACTCCATCGCTGATCAGCATAGGGCCATTCACTCCATCAAAACGATCCCCATGCGGGCCACCGAAAAGCAAAAGCAGCGTTGTGTCCATGACATCGTCGGTTAATCTTCTGCCAGTAAACCAGAGCTCTGTGTTGCGATAGGTGGTAGTGCCCTCAGCAGCGAGTTGCAAAGCGTCGGTAGTGGCTAAAAATTCAGCAAAGCCTGCAAGATCAAAACCAAGAATATTCGATCCAAAAGAGACAGACATCTCATCGATAGTGTAGCCTACAAAATACTGATCGATGTTTTCATGAAAAACTCCTGGGAAGGTCAAATTATTTGAACCGTCGATAAAGTCTTGTGTTCCACGGGCAGACACCGTGGAGCGATTGAAGGCATCTTGAAGTGGACCGGCGTTATTAAACACTGTATTGATCCCTGGACGCCCTGCAATGTCTTGTTGAATAAAAACACCGCTAAAGTCAAGTCCATCCAGACAAATAGGACATGGGCCGCCGCAATCCACACCGGTTTCCTCGCCATTTTGAATGCCGTCACTGCAGCTTATTTGTTCTATGACATTATTAAAATCATCGGCGTCCTCACAGGCAATGACAAAAAGCACCATAAGGGCCAACAAACTCCAAAAACCTAGCTTTATGCGCGCCATATCAATACTTTCTTTTAGTACTCACCCATACGTTATAAGCATTGGGTAAATTAAAATCGCCATATTCGTTCAATGCGTGGGTCGGGGCAACTCCAAGCAGTTCTGTCGGAAGGCTTAAGGCCACAGTCAAAACATTGGACTGCAGATAAGCGTCAATGGCCTCAGCACCAGAATTAAAACCTTCAGGAGCCGCTGTGCCATTTTGAATGAGTGAAAATCGTGCTTGGTCAAAGAAAAATGGGTCTCGTCTTGGGCCTGCAAAAAGACTGATCGAGTCTAACTGGGTCACATAAGTTTGTTCAAGGTCCGAAATTTGAACCGAGCCCATTAAATCATTGACGTCAATCTCGGAAGAGCGTCCTTGCTGCTGCTCGTTGACTGTACTAGGGCCAAAGAAATACATGATGCTGTCCCGTGGAATCGCCTGAATGACTAAATCTTCTTTAAAGTCACCATCATTGTCGATATTGAATTCAATCAACACATTTGGGTCAAAACGCGCCTCTTGAGTCACTGTACCAATACTGAGCGGACTTTGTAGGGTGACCACAAAAACAGTTTTATCGGCCTGAGCACCTCTAAAGGCATAAAAATCTGCAATGTCCGCTGAGGTATAGGCCACTGCCGGGCCGTCCCCTTGCTCTGAGGCAGAAAGGACCATCCAAAGAACACCGAGGCTCAATATTGAGATAAGGGTATAAAATTTAGACATATCCTTCTATTGTGGTGAATGATTTCTTTACTTTTAAACCAACATTTGGCCTAACTCCACAAAAATAACAAATGAACCCGTCTTCAGCCGGTTGGATTAAAAAATTTATCAAAGAGATTGATCAAAAAGCACTCTGTAGTGCATATGATCAGGTTGTAGATCTTTATCAAGGACTTAAAGCCGGAGGATTTATTTATGGAATGTCCCTAGTAGGTCTTGAACCTCAGGCCAAAACTACTTTAGAATTAACTGTTGAGGAACACACCAAAATCAACCTGCTCCATGCTTTGTGTTTTGTTTATTTTAAACAAAATCCGCACAGTCAATACAACGATTGCATCAAAGCCATTGTCTCGTTTTATGAGCTTATGGGCATTGGACAACCGGGCCTACTGCATAAACTGAGTTTCGCCAAAAATCCGAGCGATAATCTCGAGGGATTCATCAATGCACGTCTGCACGAGAATAACCTTGGGCGCAGCGCAGAAGTTTCCTCACTCATTACTTATGTGTTGCTGTTTATTGATATACTTGTCTTTCAGGATTACCTCAAAGGCAACCAAAATCTGCAGGGTGCTTTTGATCGTATGGAGCATCTGTGCATACAGTCGTGCACTTGGGCCTTAGAAAGTAAATTAAAGCCTAACAAGTACGATCATATGTTTATTGTGATGTTGCAGCATGCATTAAAAAACCCAGTCGGGCTCAATGACACTGAAGGACAAGCACTCTTAAAGCAGATGACACAATCCCCGCCACTATTTAAAGGCTTTTTGATGGATGTGTGTTGTTTGGGTGTTTGGGATGACCGAGTTATGGATGCAGCAGAACTTCACTTTCTGCAAGATTTTGAGCAAGCCTTAGGCCTTGAAAAGGGCAGTGCTTTGGCAGGAGTGAGTGATTTAGATCAATTTTCACGCACTCATGCACAGTCCGTGCGTTTATTTGAGCATGCGAATCCCGTGAAGCTGCTATACAAGCAGTCAAGTGCAATGGTGAAAACTCTGATTCTGCGCAATAAAAATCGACTGATCAAAGAGCTGGCGGAAAGCGGAGAATTGGTAAAACTTTTGACCTTATCTACAGTACGTGAATTGAACAAAAAAGAAAAACAAAAAGTAAAGGAGCAATTACTGGATATCTGTAAAACTGTTCCTTCGCTTACCTTGTTTTTGCTCCCAGGAGGTTCATTGCTATTGCCGATAATGGTCAAGCTTATTCCTAAACTATTGCCCTCAGCGTTTAATGAAAACGCCATAGACGAATCTTAGATTACAGAACCTTATGTGTTATGACATCAAAGCCAGTCTGGAGGCACAAAAATCAAGAGCAGAACGGTCTGGTAATCTCGACGCCGCGGGGGAAATTGAAACTCTTTTGCGCCAACATACCAAGCTTCCCAGGGGGCATATAAACGGATTTGAACACCCGATACTGGGCCTTTATACCAGCGATCAGCCAGATAATATGAGCCTGGGACGTTGGGGGCTTATTCCTCATTGGTTTAAAGGCAAGGCACAAGAATTAAAATTCAATACCCTAAATGCACGCTCAGAAAGCATGTTTGAAAAAGCAGCTTTTGCACAAGCCGCCGAGCAACATCGGGGGATACTTCTGATCGATGGATTCTATGAACATCAACATCGTTCCACCGGAATTTATCCTCATTTCATTTATCGCAAGGACCAAAGACCTATGGCTCTGGCTTGTATATGTGCACCTATTGATTTTGATAGTCATCCTTTAGACCCTACCCAGGACCCGAGGATCAATCGAGGCATCGAAGTAGCTCCCGTCGATAAATTGACCGCTGCACCAATACAATCAAGCAATTATCATTTCAGTTTTAGTATCGTTACCATAGCGGCAAATGCCTTAATGAGTGATATCCACAACAATCCAAAAATTAAGCAAGCGCGAATGCCACTTATTTTAACTCCTGAAATGGAGGATCAGTGGCTCTGCCCCGAACCGCATCAATCTGGAGTTTTTATCTCAGAAGGTACCCAAGGGGCCGCTTTAGTGGGGTTGAGTGACAATTTTGTCAGTAGAAGTCAACAAATCTCGCTTGAGGCACATACTGTAGCGCCACTGCGAAAAAAGTCATCAACTGAAAAAGATGCTTCTGCACCATATCAGTATCCTGAATTAGAACAAGGTTGGGATTTATTCAGTGGATTTAATTAGCCACGTCACTGATAAATTTAATGCGGTAAAGGCGGATTTCCTCTTCATCAAAATCGCCGTCAAAGGCTTCCAAAGCTGGCTCTACCTGGTCGTTATCAGCTTCCATGAAGTAATCGTGCAATTCCTCTTGTGAATCGTCATCAAGAATGTCTTCGAGATAATAATCGATGTTAAGTTTGGTGCCACTGTAGACAATAGCTTCCATCTCTTTGATAAAATCGTCCATTTGCAGCCCTTTGGCCTGGGCAATATCAGTTAGTGGTAATTTACGATCGACACTCTGAATGATGTATAATTTTAGGGCACTATTAGATCCTGTAGACTTCACCACAAAATCATCCGGACGCATGATTTGATTCTCGGTAACGTAATTATCGATCAGGGTCACAAAACTGGCTCCGTATTTTTTGGCCTTGCCCTCCCCTACGCCATGAACATTAGAAAGCTCATCAAGGGTGATAGGATACTTTAATGCCATGTCTTCCAAAGACGGATCTTGAAAAATCACAAATGGTGGAAGCCCTAATTTATCGGCGATTGTTTTGCGCTGAGCCTTGAGTAATTTAAATAGCGTTTGGTCCGCCACGGCACCCACTTGTCCCCCACTATTTACGATAAGGTCGTCGTTAGCGTCTTTATAACTATGGTCTTCGGCCATCATGAATGAGCTCGGCGATTCGAGAAATTCATAACCTGTCTTACTTATTTTTAACACACCGTAGGTTTCGATGTCTTTTGTGAGTAACCCAGCCACTAAGGCTTGACGTATTAAAGCCATCCAGTATTCTGAAGGGTGTTCACTTCCTGAGCCAAAAATAGGCAAAGCGTCTGTCTTATGTGATTTAATGAGCGCATTGACTTTACCACGCATCACATGGACGATTTCTTTGGCCTTGTATTTTTGATGGGTTTGTGCTATTGCATTGAGCAAATCAGACAGCTCGTCTTTTGATTCGTGCTTTTTCTTAGGATGACGCATGTTGTCGTCCATCGCACCACCTTCGCCCGTCTCATTGTCAAATTCTTCACCAAAATAATGGAGAATAAATTTCCGACGTGAAATTGAGGTTTCGGCAAATGCGACTACATCTTGAAGCAGGGCCAAACCTATTTCTTGCTCGGCAACCGGCTTACCACTCATGAATTTCTCCAGCTTTTCGATGTCCTTATAACTGTAAAACGCCAAACAGTGACCCTCACCACCATCACGTCCTGCTCTACCGGTCTCCTGATAATAGCTTTCGATACTTTTTGGCATATCGTTATGAATCACAAAACGCACATCCGGTTTATCGATGCCCATCCCAAAAGCAATGGTGGCGACCACAACCTCAGCGTCCTCCATGAGAAACATGTCTTGATTCTTGACCCTTGTTTTGGGATCTAAACCCGCATGATAAGGAATGGCACGAATACCATTGACTTGAAGCGTTTGGGCGAGCTCTTCAACACGCTTGCGGCTCAAACAATAGATGATACCACTTTTTCCTTCGTTGTTTTTGACAAAACGAGTTATGTCTGCATCAATGGACTTCGTCTTAGGGCGTATTTCGTAGTACAGATTCGGTCTGTTAAAAGAAGCCTTAAATGTTGTCGCGTCGGGAATGCCCAAATTTTTTAGAATATCCTCCTGCACCTTAGGCGTCGCTGTCGCCGTAAGACCGATAATGGGAATATCCCCGCCCAATCGATGAATAATTTTGCGCAAGTTTCGGTATTCAGGTCTAAAATCATGCCCCCACTCCGAAATACAATGTGCCTCGTCTATAGCAACAAAGGAGATAGTCACCCGGTTTAAAAAATCGATATTCTCTTCCTTAGTCAAGCTCTCAGGGGCTACATACAACAGTTTTGTTGTGCCTTCGCGCACATCAGAACGCACTTGCTTGATCTCTGCTTTTGTCAAAGAAGAATTCAGCACATGGGCG
>OMJU01000131.1 GCA_900299425.1 Candidatus Rokuibacteriota bacterium | reverse complement strand
CTCCCCGCTGGACAAATACCCCCTAACTTGGCGCATCGACACCACGCAAAGCCGTCCCATCGAATTCTTGGGCTACAAAGCTGAGTATGTGCCCAGTGCGGTTACAGGCCAAAACAGACTGAAATACAACAGAACAGCACCTTACACCAAAAACATCCCATATTTTGACACCTTTCGCGCTATGGATACTGTAGTTATTCCGAAATACTACGGACTTCCAAGAACCTACAGCAAGGTTGTTGAGCGACTAAAAACCAATCAAATCGAGCTGATTGAATTGACACAAGATTTGATTACAGAAGCAGAAATTTATCACATCCAAAATTATCAAACCAGCAGAAATGCCTACGAAGGACATTATCTGCACTACAACACTCAGGTTACAAAGACCCTTGAATCGACAAAACTCAAGGCGGGAGATTACCTCATTGCTTTGGATCAATTTGGCTTGCGCTATATTTTGGAAACTTTAGAGCCACAGGCTGTCGACTCTTTTTTTAATTGGAATTTCTTCGATACTATTTTACAGCAAAAAGAAGGGTTTTCTCCCTATGTCTGGGAAGATTTGGCCTGGGAATTACTCGAAAAAAATCCAGAGTTAAAGGTCCAGTTTGACACTTTAAAATCAGAGGATGAGAACTTCGCACAAAATGCCTACGCGCAACTAGACTGGCTTCATAAACACTCACCTCATTACGAAAAGGCCCATTTACGCTATCCGGTAATTCGAATTTTAACTGAGGTAATGCTCGGGAAAAACTAGCTTGATGTTTTCATAGCTCTTGCGCAGGGCCTTTTTAGATTTTTCGAAGGTTTTCCATTTGACCTTTTCAATACCCTCCTTTTTTTGAGGCTTGAGGGGCCCTTGATAATCCGTAGTCATCCCATACCAATAAGTCACCTTGAGCTTGTATTCACCGTTGCGTTTAAAAACGTGATAGGTCGTTTTTAAGAATTGATCAATGATTAAACCACGCACACCTGTCTCTTCCTCAACCTCTCTCAATGCGGACTCTTCTAGGGACTCACCTTCCTCCACATGTCCTTTTGGTAAATCCCACTTATCATTCCTGTAAATAAACAAAGTCTCTCCATTACTGTTTTGAACCAATCCACCGGCAGCAATTACATAAGGAAGTTTACGTTTTAAATACCACTCAATTTTTTCTGCATTTTTGTGATATAAATGCACATGGGTCATTTTGCCTTTATTTAAGGCTTTAATGATCGGTTTCAGGTCGGTTGTGCGCAGCGCAAAGGTCTGATAGGGCGCTCCCAAAGATTGCTCCGTACTCACAATTATGGGGCGGTCTTTGACAAAAACTTTATACATTTGCACCATGATATTACACAAGGAAACAGCGCAGAAAACTGCGGAACTGCTTTTGCAAATTAATGCAATTAAATTGCAACCGCAAAAGCCCTTTACTTGGGCCTCAGGTTGGCATTCACCAATCTATTGCGACAATAGAATTACCTTGTCCTATCCCCATATTCGCAATTTTATACGGGAACATATTGCCAATCAAATTGAGCAACTCTACGGTAAACCAGATGTGATTGCGGGTGTCGCGACTGGGGCGATAGGTATTGGTGCTTTGGTGGCCGATTACCTGAATTTGCCATTTTGTTATGTACGCCCTGAAGCAAAATCACACGGGCGTCAAAATAAAATAGAAGGGCTTATCGAAAAAGGTCAGAGCGTAGTGGTGGTGGAAGATCTTATTTCTACTGGAGGCAGTAGTTTAAAAGCCGTTGAAGCACTACGTGAGTCCGGAGCAGTGGTCAAAGGAATGGTCGCTATTTTTACTTATGGCTTCCCAGTGGCCACTGAAAATTTTGAGCAAGCACAGGTCAAACTCAATACCCTGAGTGATTACAGTCATTTATTGACCCAGGCAGAAAAATCACACTACATTACTGGGGAGCAAGCTGAAGTTTTAGCACAATGGCGTGAAAACCCAAGTGGCTGGACCCCTTAATGCCTTTATCGCACGAAAAACAAAAACAATGGAAATCACTGGATCAAAAATTACCGTAAATAAATCGGCAGAACAAGTGTTTGGCTTTCTGAGTCAAGTGAGCAATTTTGAGCAACTCATGCCCGAAAACATTGATAAATTTCAAGTATTGAGTGAAAACGGATTTCTATTTGCATTAAAAGGCATGCCTGAAATTGCCTTAGAAAAAAAGTCCGAGCAAGCCCCTAATCAACTCGTTCTTGGCGCGAAAAGCGACAAATTACCTTTTACGCTTACGGGAAATATTGAGCCAGATGGAGCTGATCAATGTGTGGTGCAATTACATTTTGCAGGAGACTTTAATCCAATGATGGCCATGATGATCAATGGCCCCATTACTAAGTTCATCGACACCCTGAGCACCCAATTAGGGCAAATCTAAACGTAGTTTAAGTTCACCGACACTAAAACTCTGGAGACCACTGGAGGTTTGCAAAAGGAGCTGTCCTTTTTCATCGACGCGCTGGATACTGCCTTGAAATATATTTTGATTTTCATCCATAAACCAAGCGGGTGAATCCTTCAGGAATAAACACTGGTTGAATTGGGCTAAATCGTGCGACAAATCTTCGACTTTGAGCGTATCACAAGCCGCGTAGACTTGGGTGGCCAATTGTTCCGCTAGTTGGTCTAAATCTGTATCGTGACCTACTATTTGTTTTATTGAACCCGCATAGGGCAAGTCGACAAATTCAGAATTATTGACATTCACCCCAATACCAATAATTGTGCTTTGCAGGCTTCCTTGAAATTGATGTTCAATTAATAAACCTGCAATTTTTTTATGGTCTGCCATTATGTCGTTTGGCCATTTAATATGCCAACCGGCGGGGCCTAATTGTTTGAGCACCTTAAATACTTGATAGGTAACGACCCATTGAAGGTGCAATGGATTAGGTCTAACCACGCCTGACCATTTTTTTAACACGCTTATTGCCAAGCTTTTATCCTTTTCAAAGTGCCATACTGCACCCCTTTGTCCGCGACCCCTAGTCTGGTCAAATGTGCGCACTACACTGCCATCCTCCACAGGCCCTTGTCGCAACAATTGCTTTAAATAGTCATTAGTGGACTCAGTGGCATCAATTTTGATTTGCATCAATCAAATAAATTTGCGGTTAATCTAAGGATTGAAATCGTTTCGAGAAGTAAAAAAGTAATAAATTTGTACAAACTACCATTGAATGCAGAAAAAACAAGCTGATGCTGACCAAATCGTAGCAGAAATCATCAAAGGCATCGAAGAGGTCAAAGGCCAAGAAATCCAGATTTTGGATTTGCGTGAAATTGAAAATACAGTTTGTGATTATTTCGTAATCTGCAGTGGTAACTCGAACACACAAGTAAATGCTATCGTCAATTCAGTGCAAAAGCTCGTTAGTAAGAGCTTGAAGGAAAAACCTTGGCACATAGAGGGCAGCGACAATGCCGAGTGGGTCTTGATGGACTATGTACATGTAGTGGTGCATGTATTTCAAAAACACATTCGCGAATTTTACGATATCGAGGGGTTATGGGGTGATGCCAAAAGTGTATCCATAGAAACCGCCTATTAAATTCATTAAAGGCAAATGTCAAAAGAACAAAAACCAGAGCTAAAGCGACCTAAAATAAATTCGTATTGGATATACATTGCAATCTTTGTGATGTTTATGGGACTTAACATTTTTGGTGGAGGTAATTTATCCGACCCTATTAAAACGACCCAAGTTGAATTCCAATCTTACCTAAAAAATGGTGATGTCGAAAAAGTCGAAATCATCAACCGAAAATTAGCACGAGTATACCTGACAGAAACCGCGCGCAATAATTCCATTCACGCCAATAAGTTTAAAGACCGGATCATTAAGCCTGGGCCCAATGATGCTGCCTATCAATTTGAGTTTGGAGATCTTCAAAATTTTGAAAACAGCCTTAACACAATTAAAACTGAAAACGGGCTGAACACTAAAATTGTTTGGAATACCGAGACCAATCTATGGGCTGAATTTTTACCTTCCATTTTGTTCTTTGCGCTGATCATTGGTGTTTGGCTGTTTATCATGCGGCGTATGTCTGGCGGAGGTGCTGGTGGAGCCGGAGGTCAAATTTTCAATATCGGTAAGAGTAAAGCGCGTTTGTTTGATGAAAAAACAGATGTCAAAACCACCTTTAAAGACGTGGCCGGACTTGAAGGCGCTAAAGAAGAAGTTCAAGAAATAGTTGATTTCTTGAAACAACCAGAAAAATATACAGCTCTGGGGGGTAAAATTCCTAAAGGAGCCCTTTTAGTTGGGTCACCGGGAACAGGTAAAACACTTTTGGCCAAAGCGGTTGCTGGAGAAGCCAAAGTCCCATTTTTCTCACTTTCCGGTTCGGATTTTGTCGAGATGTTCGTTGGTGTCGGGGCATCGAGAGTGCGTGACTTGTTCAAACAGGCCAAAGAGAAATCGCCTGCCATTATTTTTATCGATGAAATAGACGCCATTGGGCGCGCTCGAGGCAAAAGTAATTTCTCAGGGTCAAACGATGAGCGTGAAAATACCCTGAACCAATTGCTCACCGAGATGGACGGTTTTGGCACAAATACAAATGTCATTGTTTTGGCGGCCACTAACCGCGCTGATGTACTGGACAAAGCATTGATGCGCGCCGGTCGATTTGACCGTCAAATCTATGTGGACTTGCCAGACGTTCGCGAACGTAAAGAAATCTTTGAGGTTCACCTGCGTCCCATCAAAAAGGACGACAGTGTCGATATGGACTTTTTGGCTAAACAAACTCCAGGATTTTCTGGTGCGGACATTGCTAACGTTTGTAACGAAGCGGCCTTAATCGCAGCACGACAAGGCAAAAAGACTGTAGGCAAGCAAGACTTCCTGGATGCGGTAGACCGCATTGTCGGGGGTCTAGAAAAGAAAAATAAAATCATTACCGCTGCTGAGAAAAAAGCCATTGCATTTCATGAAGCCGGGCACGCCACCGTAAGCTGGATGCTAGAACATGCTGCTCCCCTGGTCAAAGTAACCATTGTTCCTAGAGGGCAATCACTCGGGGCTGCTTGGTATCTCCCTGAAGAGCGTCTGATTGTGCGCCCTGACCAAATGCTTGATGAAATGTGTGCTACCATGGGCGGACGCGCTGCGGAAAAAGTAATTTTTGACAAAATTTCCACGGGAGCATTGAGTGACCTAGAAAAAGTGACCAAGCAAGCACGTGCGATGGTCACCATCTATGGACTGAATGATAAAATTGGCAATTTGACTTATTATGATTCTTCGGGCCAAACCGATTATAATTTCAGCAAACCGTACAGTGAAAAAACTGCTGAAATGATCGATAAGGAGATCTCTGAAATTGTTGAGAAACAATACCAAAGAGCCATTACAATTCTCCAAGAGCACAAGGACAAACTCACCGAGCTGGCCACCGAATTGTTGGAAAAAGAGGTTATTTTCAAGGAAAGTCTCGAACGAATTTTTGGCCCTCGTCCATTTGCCACGCCAGAGCTTGCAGAACCCCCTAAGACGCAGGTTGAG
>OMJU01000130.1 GCA_900299425.1 Candidatus Rokuibacteriota bacterium | reverse complement strand
CTTGGCCACATGCCGCTACCAGGGCGAGCAGGCCGATGATTGCGTAGTTTGATTTGGTCATTTCGGTCGTGTTTAATGTTAGTTATTTTTTACTCTGGGGCATTGTCCTGCGGGACAGATTACCCGATTTTTAATTTGGCGGACCTTGATCCTTATTCCTCGGAATCAAAGAAGGCACCAAAATTTGCTCAATTAAAGGCCCAATATCTTTTTGAGGCGTTCTTGATCAATTTCTGCGCCTGCAAAGTCGTCAAATCGTTTGTTGGTCACTTCTATGATGCGTTCTTGAATGAATTTTGCACCCTCTCTCGCGCCCTGTTCTGGACTTTTGATCACGCATTCCCATTCCATTACTGCCCAAACATCACAGCCGTATTCGGTGAGTTTGCTAAAGACCGATTTGTAGTCGATTTGCCCATCGCCCAGTGAGCGATAGCGCCCCGCGCGGTCTTTCCAATCGCCATAACCCCCGAAAGCCCCGCGCTTTCCATCGGGTTTAAACTCACTGTCCTTCACGTGAAAGGCCTTAATGAACTCGTGGTAATGGTCTATGTAGGCCAAATAGTCCAGTTGTTGCAGCACGAAGTGGCTCGGATCGTACAGAATATTAACCGCTTTGTGATGCCCTGTAGCTTCTAAAAATCGTTCAAAAGTCACCCCATCATGAAGATCTTCACCGGGGTGAATTTCGTAGCACACCGCCACACCATTGTCTTGGAATTCATTCAAAAGGGGCAACCAACGATTGGCCAATTCTGCAAAGCCCAGCTCGACAAGTCCGTCTGGACGTTGAGGCCAAGGATGCCAAGTATGCCAAAGTAAAGCCCCGCTAAAGGTGGCATGGGCCTTAAGCCCTAAATGTCCACTGGCCCGGGCGGCAGAAATGAGTTGTGCTCGAGCCCACTCGGTTCGTTTCTTTGGATTGTTTTTACAATCGTCAGGGGCAAAATTGTCAAACATTAAATCATAAGCAGGATGTACCGCAACGAGTTGCCCTTGAAGATGGGTGGAAAGTTCAGTGATTTCCAGTCCATAAGACCTGATTTTACCCTGAAGTTCATCGCAATAATCTTTACTTTGACCAGCCAGAGTTAGGTCGATGAGTCTCGATTCCCAAGTGGGAATTTGTATGCCTTTGTATCCTAGGTCTGCCGCCCATTGACACAAGCCGTCCAGGCTGTTAAAGGGCGCTTTGTCGTCCATAAATTGGGCTAAAAATACTGCAGGTCCTTTGA
Organism: Candidatus Rokuibacteriota bacterium; assembly: GCA_900299425.1. GTDB lineage: Bacteria > Bacteroidota > Bacteroidia > Flavobacteriales > Flavobacteriaceae > BACL21. Next base: position 3,070 of record OMJU01000130.1, on the reverse strand, counting down.
TCGTTTTCATGAGTTTAATTTAATGCGTTTTCAATTTTAAAGCGTTTTCCAAACGTTGCCCTGGGCGTGAGACGCAACAGCAGTTTCGATAAATTTCATACCGCGTACCCCGTCCTCCATAGAAGGGAATTCACCATCAGTAAAAGATTCCCCGCGCACAGCCTTAGCCATGCCTCGGTAAATATTCCCCATGGCGTCAAAAATTCCCTCTGGATGTCCAGGAGGCAGCTTAGTACCTTCTAAAGAGAATGCGCTGTTGTACCCATGACCTGGCTTGAGGATTTGTGCGGGTTGCCCATCTTTGAGTAGTGTAAGATAGTTCGGGTTTTCTTGTTCCCATTTTAGGGCCCCATCACGGCCATAAATGGCCAAACTAAAATTGTTTTCTTCAGCTGTAGCGATTTGGCTGGCGCGCAACACCCCTTTGACGTGTTTTCCCAAGCGCAGCAAAACCGTACCGTCGATATCCATTTGATTGTCGTCATAGACGTGGTTAAGGTCCGCAAGTATAGACTCAATTTTGTGACCGGTAACGTACTCAAGCATTTGGTAGGCGTGCACCCCGATATCTCCCATACAGCAGCTGATGCCCGACTTAGCAGGATCCAACCGCCAAGTTGAGCTGCGTTGCTTTGGGTCATGAATAATTGGATTAATCCATCCTTGATAATATTGGGCATCTACTTTTTGTATCGCACCAATAGCGCCCTGCTTGATCATGGCTTTCATCTGACGGATCATCGGATAACCTGTATAGGTATGCGTAAGGGCAAATAAGACGCCTTTGTCTTTTTGAATTTGCTCTAAAACCAAAGCTTCCTCATGGGTCATGGTCATGGGTTTTTCACAAATCACATGAAATCCGCTTTCCATTAATTTTTTGGCCATAGGAAAGTGAAGAAAATTCGGGGTAAGTACCGAAAAAACTTGAATACGCTCCTCTACCGGCAAGGCCAGTTCGGCCGCAACCATAGTCTCAAAATCTGGGTAAATGCGGTCTAGGGGAATACCAATTTCTTCGGCAAAAGCTTTGTTTTGCTCGAAATCGGGATTAAAGACTGCTCCTGTAAGGGCATAAGCATCATACATGGAAGCTGCTACGCGGTGCAGCACTCCAATTAATGAATCACCGCCCCCACCTAGGACACCCAATCTAATTTTTCGACTCATAATATTTTCTTTTTAGCAATTTTTATAAGTGTTTAGTCCTTGTATTCTATAGTTTCATTTTTAAACAGTACAGCAAAAAGGACAAAGACCACTACAGCGAACAATGCAGGCATTTGCCAAACTGAAGCCCAGTCATGTCCCTCTGCAGTCACATTAGCATCAGTGATGAGTCCGGCAATGTAAAATCCGCCGAGCATCCCGACCCCATAAGTGGCAAGAGTAATCAGCCCTTGGGCCGCACTCTTAACTTTTTCTCCAGCCTTACTGTCTGTGTAGATCTGCCCAGAAACAAAAAAGAAGTCATAACAGATGCCGTGTAGAGCAATCCCGATCAGCAGCATAAAGACTCCTTCTCCCGCATCACCATAAGCGAACAATAGGTAGCGCACGGTCCAAGCAAGCATCCCCACTAGGATGGTTATTTTGAAGCCAAACTTTTTGAAAAAATAAGGCAACAACAGCATGAACAGCACTTCAGAGATTTGCCCAATGGTCATTTTTCCAGTAGCATTTTCTACACCAATCTCAGAAAGAAATTGATTGGCGTGCTGATAGTAAAACGCAAGCGGCACACAAATAAGTACGGACGACAGAAAGAATACTAAGAAGTTTCGGTCTTTGAGCAGATTCAAGGCTTCAAGTCCTAAAATATCACGCACGGTAATCTTGGATCCATCATCGGCTTTAGGTGGTGTTTTAGGCAGGGTAAAACTAAAGACACCCAATATTGCAGAGGCAATTGCCACCATTAAAAAGGTGTTTTGAAGTAGCCCTTTATCTCCGGGGACTTCCGGATTTGGATCCCAATGGAAGATATAACTAATGGCCAACCCTGCTGCAATCCAACCGATGGTTCCCCATACGCGGATGAGCGAAAAGTCTTTGGCCGGATCTTTCATTTGGTTGAAGGAAACAGAGTTTACCAAAGCTAGTGTCGGCATATAGCCGATCATATAACCCAGCACATAAGGATAAAAACTACCGAAATCAGTGGATTGATACATTTGGTACATCAAATAGGCGCCGACTAGATGCAGTACCCCCAGAATGCGCTCTGCGTTAAAAAAACGATCGGCAATGAGCCCAATGATAAATGGCGCAATAATCGCCCCCCAAGATTGTGTGGAGTAGGCCATTGCGGTTTCTGCACCACTGGCTCCTAGATTATTGCCTAAAAATGTGCCCATAGTGACGAACCATCCGCCCCAAATAAAAAATTCGAGAAACATCATCAATGAAAGCTGAAAGCGTGTTGTGGTCTTCATGGTCAGTTGTTTTAGTGTTGTTAAATTAGTTAATCAGCACGGTTTCAATGAGTGCCTTAGTCGCTTCCATTCCTGGGAACGGATCGGCGTCAGGGCCTTCAAATTCTACTCCGATAAAACCTGAGAACCCAGCGTCTCTAACAATATTGAGAATTCTTGGGAAATCCATAGAGGTCTCGTTGCCTTCTGCATCAAAAGCATAAGATTTAGCCGAAACCCCCTTGGCGTAGACCATGAGTTCTTCAATACCTTGATAACGGTCGTATTCCTCCACGCATGGTGCGCCCCAACGCTCGTCATTTTCACGACGCAGGCAGAAGTTTCCAAAGTCCACAAGCGTACCACAATTGTCCATACCGACCCCTTCCATAACTCGGCTCAGGAGTTTGGCGTTGCTCGAGTGTCCTCCGTGGTTTTCTACGAGTATAGAAATGTTTTTATCAGCGGCATAGGTGCTCAAGGCCTTGAGGGAGCGCACGGAATTTGTGACCCAGGCTTCAGGATCAGAAGCCCCAAAAAGGTTGACTCGAATCGCATGACAGCCTAAGAAAGCTGCCGCATCAACCCATTTTTTGTGGTTGTCCACGGCTTGTGACGTTACGGCCTCATCGTCCACAGATAGATCTCCTTCGCCG
>OMJU01000129.1 GCA_900299425.1 Candidatus Rokuibacteriota bacterium | reverse complement strand
TACTAGCTGTCCATTGGTGCATTTGCTCACCCCATGGATTGTACATGAAGAACTCATGGGCGTTGCCGTATTTGTCAGTGATAAGGTCAACGCTACTGAGGTAGTCTGGGTGATACCAGAAGATGATTCTCGAAGAGGTGATGGACTCAGTGGATCCTGTTTTATTGAATTCTGTTTGATTTAAATCAAGGTCTGGGTAATAAGCCTGAATGGATGGGAGGCTTTGTTTGCCGCCTTCTTCGATCTGATCCATTCCCAGTTGGGCTATGATACCGTTGAGGTTGTCAAGGACGCGGCTCGAGGGCGTAGAGCTGCTAGCGTCGTCTCCTTCCATCTTTTGCTGCGATGGCGGCGTGTAATTAATGGAGATGTCTGTAGCCACTCTTTGGGTGTTCATGTAGTAGTGCTTGGACACCTTGTCACCACCAGAAAGCCCAGTAACCACGTAATAGGGATTCACATAGACCGTGTAGGGGTCTAGGTTCCACACCTCATCGATGGTTTCATCATTGACATACACTTTGCTTGCAAGGACTGAGGATTTCATGATGCGCTCACCCTTGTAGTCATAAATATAATGATGAATCCCCTGGTCGTTGCTTACGCCCACGAGCTGCTGCTCTTCGTTCCAGAAGAACTCTTGCGGTCCGCCAGCGGTAGGATCATCGATGTGCTTGATGCTGCCGGTGCTGTTGTACTGATACTGAGACAGCACACTGTTGTCCGCATCAAGGACTTCCATCAGTTGATGAGGATTCATATTGTCATAGGTGTATCCAAGGTCATAGTTCAACGCTGAGGCATTTTGAAACCCAAGGCCCGTGCCATCCTTAGAGGTGATACCTCCCGCCTTATTGTAGGACATCGTCAAGGAATAGTCATAGGTCGATGACGGAGTCCCCACCATGGAATGATCATGCCCTTCAAAGCGGCCGAAGGCGTCATAGGTGTATGCATCCGTATAGGCCTTGGTGGTAGAGGCTGCCGCGCCTACCAGGCTACCATTGACAATTCGTTGCAAGGAGCTGACCATTCCCTGCTTGTTATACTGATACTGACGATCCAAGAGGGTTGTAGGACTGTTAGAAACAAATCCATCCACCGTGGCAGACATCAGGGTGGACTGCTTCTTGGAATTTCCTGCATCATAAGTATATGTAGTAGTAGCACCGTTGCCATAGGTGAGCTCTGAAATCTGACCGAAGTAACAGTCCAACACTGCGAAATAGGTCACAAAGAAGGAATGAAGGGGGTGGGTGGGGGGTGGGGTTATTTTGGATTAATGCATAATTCGACGATTTTAGTCGTCTGTTAGTCATTTTTTCGGCCGTTTTTACAACTTTCTGGTATTTTTTAGAAAAAATTCGGTGGTTTTTAGGGTGATTTTAGCGTGATAGTCAAAATTTCTAGGTGGAATTTGCTCAAATGGATGAGCTAAGCAACTCGAATTGTCAATTCTTTGGAACTCTTTGAGTTTTATCTAGAAGAAAATCAAGTTCAACTTTAATTTACGCTTACAGTTAAGCCATTAGGTACGCGAAAATTGAATCAACGGAGCAAGATTCCCCCGGTCTGCTTTCTGGATGGCATCAATGTAATCCTTTCGGGTATCGCCAGGCGTTACAATTCCCTGCGGTTGGCACGCTGATCGAAGAGGTGAGGCTAGGTATTGACAAACATTATCAATAGGTCCAGTTATAGATTGACTAATTAAATGTTGTCATCTGTAGCCCGTGGGTAATTCGTGTGGCCAGCGATACAGCTTCAATGCACTCTCATAACAATTTTTCGGTGTCCTTGCGCATTTCGCTGTCGATGGAGCCGATGTAGCTCATGCTTGTTGTTTTGGATCTGTTCGCCTGGGACCTTCAATCAAAGTGTAAAATGAAAAACACTCAAAGTGTAAAATAAAATTGCTTCAAAGTGTAAAGTGTTTTGTATATTAGTGCTGTAAAACCCATACAATGAGCTATATACCTAGAATTGCTGATTTGGAATTGCGACGCAAGCTTGATGCTTCTGGGGCGGTGCTTATTCGAGGCCCAAAGGCTTGTGGAAAGACCGAGACGGCCAGCCAAGTTTCACAAAGTGTGCTTCATGCGGATCGGGACGAAAGTGTGCAATTGACTTTGGATGTCGCTCCGCAGAAACTTCTTGAGGGAGCGACGCCCCGATTGATTGATGAATGGCAAGTGATCCCCAAAATTTGGGACCATGTACGTCATGAGGTGGATACACGCAAGAAGGTGGGCCAGTTTATCCTAACGGGCTCGTCGAGTCCAGAGGAGCGTGCAAAGTTGCATTCGGGATCAGGAAGGTTTACAGTTGTGGATATGCGCACCATGTCGTGGCAAGAGTTGGGTCTTTCGCGCGCAACGGTATCCCTTGGACAGTTGCTCAAAGGGGAAGCGGTGGAGTGGGACTCCTCTCAGACTGATATTGAACTGATAACCACACAAATCGTCAAGGGTGGTTTCCCAGCGCTCATAGATAGGACGGCTACGCAGGCCATGGACGTGAACCAAGCTTACATTGAACTTCTTGCGGAAGTTGATTTAAGCACGGTCTCCAAGGTGCGTCGTGATCCCGTCAAGGTTCGTAGTACGCTCAATTCATTGGCTCGAAATACGGCAACGCTCGCAGATTCGGGAACACTTGGCAAAGACATCAAAGCCTATGAAGCGGTGGAGCTTTCGCGCCCCACACTTTATGATTACCTCGATGCTCTGGAAAGACTCATGGTGGTTGAGGATCAGCCTGCCTGGCGCGCACATTTGCGGTCGAGCGTCGCCCTTCGGAGTTCGCCAAAACGGCATTTCACGGATGTGTCATTGGCTGCGGCTGCATTAGGAGCTTCACCTGATGCTCTGATGGATGATTTGAATTATACCGGCTTTCTCTTTGAGTCCATGGTGGTGCATGATATCAGGGTATACGCACAGGCCAACGACGCGAAGGTTTACCATTACCGTGACGCGACTGGGCGTGAGATTGACATTATTGTGCAAAAGGATGATGGCACCTGGTGTGCATTTGAAGTTAAACTGGGCACCAGTGAGTTCGACGAGGCAGCCAGAAACCTCATCCATCTCCAGGAGTCCATTGATCCCCGTCGCGGAGCACTTCCAGCGTCGCTCAATATCATCACCGGTACGGGCATAACTCACACCCGCAAGGATGGTGTTAACGTCATTGCGTTGGCGGCGTTAGGCGTTTGAGTAACAACCCCGGAGAAACGTGCCCTCGAAACCCTAATGACTATAATCTAGATATTGGGTTATTGCTATAACAGTTTGGCAATGTCCTTGCGCTTTTCGTTGTCGATGGAATCGATGTAACTCATGGTCGTCTTCATGGAGCTGTGCTTAAACTGGTCCATAATGACCTCAAGAGAAGCACCGCCCATCAAAAGTGCATAGGCGTGGGAGTGGCGGGCGGTATAGGTAGTGAGGGACTTCGAAATTCCAAGTTCCTTAGCAATTTGCTTGAGTCCAATGTTGATTCTACGAACAAATTCCTGCGTGTGCTTGTGCTGCTGCTCGGCGGATTGACCATCCTGAATGATGTCAAAGACGTATTTATTCGGAGCGGGGTTTTCGATACCGCGTCGGTGAATAACCTCCGTAATGTGCGGGTTGATCACGGCGGTGATTTGCACCTGGTTGGCTTTGTTGGCACGCTCGGTTTTCTTGCGAACAAACTGGATGACGCCTTCCTTCCAGTCGATGTCGCGCCACTTCAGGTGTACGATGTCTTTGATGTTGCATCCGTTGGCGTAGTATGAAAAAAGCCAAAAGTCACGAGCTAGCTCTTTGCGGGATCCAGGCTTTACAGCGAGGGCTTTGATTGCCTCGACTTCTGGTTTCATCAGCGCTCGCTTTTTATTCTGTGCCGCGGGAATTTGGTACTTGCCATGGGACTTTCTGCCAAAGGGATAGTACTCTTTGGCAAAAAGTCCGTTGGCGATTCCATAATTGATAACCGCCCGCAACGATCGCAAGTAAATGCCGATGGTGTTTTGAGATTTGCCTTCCGAGCGCATGTGTGCTTCGTACTCTTCAAGGAACTCCGGTGTAAGGTCGTTCCAAGCCAAATTTTTGGAAAAGGACAAAAGGCTGTTCAATGCGCACTGATAACTCGAGGTAGTGGACGCTCGTCCGCCGCGTCGTAAATCGTCAATGTATTCATTGAATATCCCCTGAAAGGACTTGCCTGAGACCGACGAGACTGCCTTGTTTTTCCAGCGTGCATCAAAGGCATGAAAGCTAAATGGATGAATCGATTCGGTGATTTCAATAGCCCTCCCTTCAGTCTCCCGCACCGTGTGAAACACCTCGCGCTGGGTTTTGGACATCCGCTGCCCCAATTGGATTTTCTCCCAATCTTCTATAGAAACACCGGCTACCTCAAGGGGGTAGTATCGCTGCTTCCTCGCAAAGGTCACTCTCAGCTTAATGGGATAGGTGGGGGCAAGTGAATCTTGGTTCTTGACTAAGGCCCGGCGGGTGTCCAATACTACCTTAACTGCTAAAGTGCTCATGGGTAAAAATTTGCATACAATTTGCATACAAAAGTAGCGCAAACGACCACAAACATCAAAAAGCAATCATGATGGGATTTTATTAAACCACTGATAATCAGAGATTTTAGTTTATTCTTGGTTGTCGTCAAATGTCTGTGTTTGCTATTTGTTTACGACTGTTAATCAGAGGGTCGCTGGTTCGAGCCAGGCGCAACACTTATAGAAAAAATCAGTTTAATTGGTTCAAAAACAGTCACAAAGAATGGCGCTGGAAAGATGATTGATAAAATTAACTAAACATGGAAATTATATTAGAGATATTGAGTGCCGTACTTTTAACTTACCCAGGAGGGTTTATTAGATGGGTAATTTTCAGGCGAAAGTCATTAAAGGATTATTGTGAAGATACAATAAGTTATAATTTTTTGGCTAGTTCTATTGTTATTGCTGTCATTTTCATAACAATTAAATTTATTAATATGTAGGAATTGACCTCTTCCCATAAAACTGCATACATCTAAGCTGGAGCTTTCGGGCCAAAATCCCTAGGGAGTGGGAGGTGAGAAATCACGAAATTGGACCTGAGATTGTAAAACACGGCTCAAAGTGTACCACGATTATCGAACCAAAGTGTACCAGTGATTTCCGGCGGATTAGTCCCTGGATTGTTTGCTAGAAAAGATTTAGATCTGTCCATGGCGGTTGCTAGTAACTCTTCTAAGTTAGGATTTAATGTTGGATTTGAGTCTTGTCCCGTGCAAAGGATAAATGCCGAGAACTGGGCATCTGTTCAGCTACGAGGAATTGAGCCATAGTTATTCGATAGATCTAGTACTCATCACAACTCATCAGGCATGACCAAGAGCTGTATCTAGCTGAGATGCAAGCTTAGTTTTCAATGGGTGCTCCGCCATGATTTGATCGCGGACAGATTTCGCCGCAAGGAGCCCCAATTGACCCTTAATTGTACTTCTCGCAAACTTTTCAACACTTGGTACACCCAAGTCTGATATCACTGGTACACATACCTCCGATTTTCGTGGTACACCCAAGTCCGATATCTTTGGTACACACCTGTCCAAAATTCATGGTACACCTCAGGCCGATATTCTCAGGCAGACTATCAGTACTAATTATAACCGGAAAATCTATTTTGGACAGCTTCGGTAGCAGCCGAATCAAGTACAAGGCCACAATCAATTATGCGAAATGCTCTCCATGGAACTTCAGTGACTGTTACTTCAGTCGAATGAGATTCATTCAATGGATCCTGTTGGTTTGAACCAATTAACAATGTGTTATTCAAGTTTTCCTCAAAGTAAAAATGTTGGAAAACTTCTACATCACAGATTGAAATTTTCTTATGCGAAATCGCTAAAATATTGAAATTCTCCCTACCAGAACCATAAGAAAATCCAGGCAATATTATTGATGACAATTTATCTTTTTGAATAATGTAAAATAATTTGCTTTTATCGTAGGTTTTAAGTTTATAAGCCAACTTGGCATTATGTTCGTTCGTAATGACATCCCAATCCCCCTCAATATGAAACGGCTGTGGGATTGACGTGCAATATACAGTTATACCCGTAATTACAGACGCTTCCTCATCTATATACGTTACCTCACAATTTATTGAATCTGGCATACCATCAAAATCTAAATCCAAATTTTGCAATTCTTTATTAATTGGATTTCTTGTATCAGAATGTAGCTGTATAATTTTATTTTTCTCTTCACTCGAAGATATGATAGAATCATCAGATTTTATTGTCACATTGCCTGAACAGTTAATAAATGTATATGGCACGATAAAAAAAGCTAGTATTCGAATCATTGTAAATCACTAATTACCGGATGAAATGCTTTGGTTGAAATTTGAACTGGGTCTACTTTGGGTATTAATGTTGGGGTAGTATTATTTATTTTAGGGGTCGTGGGTGGTGAAGTTTGAGTTTTATACCAGATTGTTCCAGGTCCCCCATCGCCAAACGGGGTGAACTCTAAGTTCATTTGATTGTTTGGCATGAAACGTAGTATTGGACGTCGTAATTGTTCATCGTATACCTGGTATAGACCAATTTCTGGACTTGAGAACTTAAAGAAAACAACCTCCGGTTGCTTGTCTTTGCCAAAAGAGTAATTTACTGAACGACTTGAAGTCCTTGTGTTTACTCCGGTATCCATAAACTTCGGGATTCCCCCAAGACTCTTTGCTGATTGACCAGCCCAAGTGCCAGACGCTGCTGATTCTCCGGGAACTGCTAATGCTACATGCCCAGAAGCCCCAGACGGATTTTTCCAAGCAGCAATAACAATTTCCCCTTGATTTGCTAATGCTTGCACCTCAGTAATCTGTACAGGGGCGGAGAGAGAGGGAACCGAACCCTCGGAGATTTTGTATTTTACCGTTGTCATGAGTTTTTAGTCCTTCTCTCAAAGCCTTATAAACATAGGGCTTAACGATTTTATGTGCAATTTTTTGGTTGGTTAATAATTTACCGAACACTTGGATTTTACCGATTATTAGGTATTGAATGAACCCTATATGTGTTGGAATTACACGTGATTCCAAACGTGTGTTCGGTAAATACCGAACATTTTGCCTTACAGTAGCAGGCCTTCATGTTTGAATTTGAACTTTTAAATTCTAAATATGATGCATGGTAATTCAAAGTATCCATTAGAGCTCAAATTTGCCGTTTGTTGCGGTGAGGAGCTAACACACTTTTCAAAAAGTGACATTCGCAAAATTCCAAGAGCAACGCTTTCTGAATGGCGAAAAACACCCATTTCAAAATTTGTTAATCAATTCGAAAATGGGGCAGAGCATCCAACGGTGATTAAATACCTATCACGACGCGATGAAGAATTGGAACGCAGCAAGCAGGCCATAGACTCCTATATGACGTTCGTTGGTTTTATAAAAGATGCCATGGGAGTTGAAAGCTTTACTCGGATGTTAGGCGAGAATAAAGAAAAGTTCGTTGAAGTTGTTGAAGGACTTGGTGGGTTAGTCACCCAACAATATTTTCTTGAGCATGCTGGCATTAGTAAAAATAGATATTGGGGATGGAAAAATATCCTAGAGATGAATTGCTCCTTAACCACAGATAAAATTTGTGCTCGACGTACACCAAATAAGATAAGACGTGCGGAACGCCAGTTATGTCGTCAGTTGGTGAAGGAAGGTGGCGAGAATAAGAGTGTGATTTATGCGCATGCCATTCGAAAGGGCCAAATAGCCATGGGGTTGTCTTCATTCTATGGCATAGTAAAGGATCTAACTACCACTAAGCAAATGAAGACCTACAAGCCACGAGCCATAAAAATCAGAGCTAAAAATGTCCATGATATATGGCATGCTGATGTTTCGATTATTAAAATCATCTATGGTGAAAAGTGGTATTTGTATTGTATCGTGGATAATAAGTCTAGAGGTATTGTGAATTGGCGATTATCTGATAAGCTGAGGAAGTCTATATCTGCAGATGTGTTGAGAGAAGCATTCTTGAAGCATAACCCTGACAAGATCATTTATATGACAGATGGCGGCAGTGAGAACAAGAAAATTATTGACACCGAACTGCTCTATATGTACTTTAGAGTGACGCATTGGGTTGCAGGTAAAAGTGTCATGGCCTCAAATTCTATGATTGAGCGTGTGTTTCACACGTTGAAAAATGAATTTGGTTCTGTTCACATTGCTCGAGACGGGCTGCAGCTAAAGCAAATCCTCAGTTCGACAATCGATGCCTATATGAATAGGCCACATTCCGCTCATGGAATTTATACGCCTTTAGAAGTTCTAGAAGGCAGGGACAATTGGTTAGATGTGAAGAAAGTGATTTCTGACGCCAAGAAGGAAAGGGTAGAAGCGAATAAAGTTGCTCGCTGTGAAAACTGCTCATGTTCTTCCAAGAATAGTTGCTCAATTTCATCTTTTTAGCACCGCCTTAAACGCAATGGCTAAAACTCCCGCAAGTCCTAACCCAGCTAGAACATATTCATCCGATTCAAGCTTTTTTTGCTTAGCAACTTCCTGATTCTTGTCAGGAATCTTATTTCCAATTGATAGCTGTGACCGGTGAATTTCTTTCATTTTGTTGCTCGTAACACGTAAACCCTGAATCTCTGCATCTTTTTGTTTAACCTCTAATTCCAACTTTGAAATGGTTTGGATCTTTTGTGTGAGTGCCGATTGTTCTATTTCAATACGTAGGTCAGCATTTTCAAGATCGGTTTCAAGCTTAGTGACACGCCGCTGAAGCTTCCGCACTTCCTCTCTTAGTTGCTGCTCTTTTATTGTCTCCCCTGACATCTTATCTATGACGTGTGGATGCAAACTTGTCAAGTGTAAAAGGTATTCGGATGTCGGCATGGAAGAAGCCTCTGCCAGCTTATTCAACTGGATTTTATGTGCCGATGTCGTTCTAAAACTTACCGTGGAATTTCTAAATTGTTCGTTTTGTATCATCATAATCTTTTTGTTTACGCGCTGTAAACCAGGGCGTTTACTTCATGTCTACATCACGTAGACGCTCAAGGTTTTACTTATTGCTCCTCATCAGGAGCATTTTTCTTTATTTCCGAAGCAACCTGCTTCTTGACATAAAGAAATCGAGTTTGCTCAACTCATATTTCGATTGTAAATTTACACTAATAAGATTTTGAAATAGATAGAATTTTCAGTTATGGGATTATCGAAGTTGGAAACCCAAAATCAAATAACAACCGCTTTCTCCATTTGGAGCATCAAGCCAAAAGATTTTGGTGTAACCTCTCGTAAAGTAAATTACTGGAGGTCCAAAGGGCTCCTTCCCTTCGTCTTAGACGAAAAACACTTAGTAATGAATATCTACCAAGGTCTATGGTTTCACATTATCCATCAGCTCACCAATCTGGGAATCGCTAGTGATGAGCTATTCAAGCTCGGAAAAAAGATATGGTATGATAACCAGGCCTATGATGAACTACTAAAAAGCGAACTCAACAACCCGCATTCCAAATTATCCGAACACGAACGAGAAATGCTCAAAGGGATAAAAAACGACCCTATTTTGATGCAAACCATGCGTCAAGAAATAACTGATTTCACACTTACTCTTACCGAGCTCTTTGTAAACAATAAAAAGCAAATTGATTTCAACTACTACCCTGAAACCAACGACTGGGCACTAACTGGAGAAATCAAGGACCTAGATCCAAAGCGTGTTAATGAAGTGAGAATTGCAATTCCACTCACTGATATGTTCAATAAGCTCATCGCTACAGAACTTAATGTCACAGGAAATTGCTCAGACCTTTTCGAGGACTCATATCAAGATATGCTTGAAATAGTCCAACGCAAGAAACCCAAGTATATCGAGTTCATCATTAACGAAGACGAAGGTAAATTTTCTTGTGTGTATGAATCCTCAAAGACCTTGGAAGACATCATACGCTACCTGAGAAATAACGACCTCCCTCAAGGCGCTAGCATTGCTATCAAGAAGCGTAATGCTTCTCATTATGTATTTCACATTATAACTCCTCATTCATGATCGTTCAACCCACCCAGCCTCCAATGCGACTTTCTGGGCTAATCCATAATAGGGATGGACCATCAAAAAGGAAGTGCACATTTGATACCTAAGCGCAGCTTAGAATCACATTTACAAATTGAATTAACTAACGACAACTACCAAGAATTGGCCATGGCGGCCTATGAGCTTGCTATGCTATTAATCGAAACAAATTAAAATTTAGAATCATGAATTCATATAACATGAAGGATTTTCAAAATGCCATCGTTTGGTCTTACTCACGCGTCAGTTCAAAAGAGCAGTTTGAAAGAAACTCAAGTATAGAAACTCAAGTAAGGGCGATCCAAGATTTTGCCAGTGAACACCATTTATTAATCACCAAGGAGTTTGATGCTGCTTATGAAAGTTCCAAAAATCTTAAGAGTCAAAAGACCTTGATCAACCTGATAGAAACACTTAAGAAAACACCTGTTTCAAAAAGACCAAAACTCATTCTCCTTTGGTCACCCAGTAGGTTCGGTCGCTCGGGAGTAGAGCACATTGGTCTACTCTCCTCTTTACGCACCAAATTTGATGTGCGCATTTATGCCGTAAGTAGTGGAAAACACACCTTTGATGAACGAAGCGAACACGACTTCGCAAAGGAGCTTCTAGTGGCTCAACAGGAAAATTTTAATCGTCAAGATGTGATCATTCCTGGTATGAAGAATTTTGTTCGCAAGGGATTTCATCTCGGGACTGCTCCAAGAGGATATGATAAATATGGGCCTAGGGTTACCGATCCAAGAAGGGTTCAAGGGATACAGGAGATAAAAATCAACGAGGAAGGCAGATGGCTTAAGAAAGCGTTTAAAATGAAAATCTATGAGGACGCCACCGACAAAGAGATCATTGATTTTATGGCAAGCAAAGGTTTTAATATCCCTAAGCAGACCCTTTGCAACATGTGGCGGAATCCTTTTTATGCTGGGATCAGTAAAAATAAATTATTGGGAGATCAAGAAATCGAAGGGAATTGGGAGCGTCTGGTTTCCATTGCGGACTGGAAACTACTCCAAAATAAACTCACTGGATCCTTTATGGCCGGTATCTCGAAGCTACCTGGTAAACTTGACACTCCGTTAATTCCGAAGTTCTTGTATTGCACGAATTGCGAAAAGAATATGACTTCCTACCAACACAAGAAAACGGGCAATTATTACTACAAGTGTAATAAGTGCAACCATACCGTAAATGCAAACTCAACGAGCAGAGCCAAGCGTATGGGAATGCATGAGAAGTTTGGGGAGCTACTCGATGGTTTTAAGTTGAGTCCTAAACTCATTCCCGTACTCAAAGAACAGGTGAGGCTCGTTTTAGAAGACTCGCTTAAAAGCTTTGAAGGTAAACGCAAGGACCTCCTTTCCCAGATAACCCAAAAAGAAAATGAATTAGAAAATCTGGAAAGACGGTTTGCCGTAGGGCACATCAAAGAAAAGATGTGGAAAAAATACACACGCATTACACAAGAGGAAATCAAAGAAATTGAGCTAAAACTCGAAAACCTTCCTTCAAAAAAATCGAACCTCGCAATTTTGGATGAAAAAATTCTTTCACTGCTCGAAAACCCCCGTCAATTCTGGGAATCTATAAATACTAAGCAAAAGCGAAGGTTGCAAGATGTACTATTTCCCGATGGATTACACTACTCTCCGAAAACTACAGAATATCGAACCTCGAACATCCACCTGCTTTTAGAGATAACTGGCTGTTTCATAGATACTTGGACTTCTGAGAAAAACAAAACCCGAAGACTAAATGTCTTCGGGTCTCGGGTAGTAGCGG
>OMJU01000128.1 GCA_900299425.1 Candidatus Rokuibacteriota bacterium | reverse complement strand
ATTCAGTTACTTCAAGAGGAACTCGGTGTGGATTTGCTGGATAAAATGAATGTTACTTTTTATTCTGGGGAGCACATAGCGCACAAACCTTTGATTGAATTTAAAAAAATGGCCAAAAATAAGTCGGTTTCCCGAAATACAGTGGTCTTTAATAATCTGGTCAATACCAAAGAAGAATATCAGAATCACTGGGAGGTTCCCGCACACGAGAGTTGGCATAATCGATTTTTGCCCTAATTCTTTTATGGCTCAGCAGCGGCCAATAAGTTTTTTATGAAGCACATACTAATTATTTTCTGTCTGATTTTTTGTGTGGCTCAGAGTTTTGCTCAGAGCAATTCAAAAAAAGACTTGCCAAGCACGACCGCAGATCCATTGGTGTCTCAAGAGAATCCACAGAGACAAATTCAATGGGTGGATAGTGTGTATTCTAGCATGAGTTTAGCACAGAAATTTGGACAGCTTTTGATGATCGATGCTTTTTCACAAGAGGGGCCAATTAAGCGCAAAAAAATCGAAGAATTGATTAACCAATATCATATTGGAGGGGTTATTTTTTCTAAAGGTGGCCCAGTCAGACAAGCCGATTGGCTGAATCGTTTCCAAGAAATGAGTCAGGTCCCGCTTTTAGTGGCTATGGACGCCGAATGGGGTCTTGCCATGCGTTTAGACTCTACTTATGCCTTTCCATGGAACATGACTTTAGGGGCTATAAAAGACCCCGAACTGATAAGAAAAACAGGACAGCACATCGGGGAACATCTCAACAGGATGGGTGTGCACATTAATTTTGCTCCTGTGGTAGACCTCAACACAAATCCAAACAATCCAATTATCGGTAACAGGGCTTTTGGCTCAGATCCGAGTCAAGTTACAGAGTCTGCACAAAACTTTATGAATGGAATGATGTCTGCAGGGATCATGTCTAATGCCAAACATTTTCCGGGACACGGGGATACAGATCAGGATTCTCATAAAACACTACCCACTGTGGACTTTAGTCGTGAGCGCATAAAATCTGTAGAACTTTATCCTTACACCCCCTTGATCCAATCGGGTTTAGGCAGTGTTATGGTGGCCCATCTCAATGTTCCTAAACTCACGCGAAAGCGCGGCTGGCCTACCTCTTTGTCCAAGCCTGTAGTCACAGATTTATTACAAAAGGAAATGGGTTTCCGCGGTTTGATATTTACAGACGCTCTTAATATGAAAGGCGTAGCAGACTTTAAAAACCCTGCAGATATTGCGCTAGAGGCTCTTGAGGCAGGCAATGATATTTTACTCATTCCTGAGGATATTCCGGCCACTATAGAGCGCTTAAATTGGGCTTACACAAACAAAAAGCTCACCGAAGAGCGACTGAGTCATTCGGTTAAAAAGATTTTAAAAGCTAAGTTTCTCTTGGGGGCAAACGAATTTCAGCCCTTAAATACGGACCATCTATTTCAGGACTTGAATCGACTAAAGGACGATGCCTTGCATTTAAGCTTAATGGAATCCGCAATGACTTTGCTTGAAAATAAGAATCAAATACTCCCATTGTCGCTAGATCAAAAGGAAAAAGTGGCCTATTTGGCCCTAGGAGAGGACTCAGGGGATGTGTTTTTCAATCAGCTGTTACAATACAAAAATATCACACCGATTGCGGCAAAGACTTTAGATGAATGTTTGTCTCAACTCAAAGGCTTTGACCGCGTGATCATTGGGGTACATATGTCCAATGAAAATCCTTGGAAATCGCATAAACTATCCAATCAATCTAAATTTTGGATTCATGAGATAGCCCGAACCAACAAAACCATTTTGACCCTTTTTGCCAAGCCTTATGCCTTAAACGAACTCGATTTTGTCGGCAATTTAGCCGCTGTGGTTTTGGCTTATCAAAACAGCTTTTTTGGTCAAAAAGCAGCGGCAGAATTAATTTTTGGAGCCATAAAGGCCCAAGGCAGACTCCCAGTGGATTTGCGGCACTGGTCTCAAGGAAGTGGAATTGCTACCGCGCAACGCCCCATGTTAAAATTTGGTCTGCCAGAGGGGGTCGGGGTTTCTTCTGAAGGGCTAAAGGTCGTGGACTCCTTGATTGATTATGGCTTAGAACAAGGCATGTACCCTGGAGTACAAGTGCTGATTGCGCGTAAAGGACAAGTGATTTACAATAGGTCCGCAGGTTACCATACTTATGACAGTATTCAAAAGGTGCGTCCTTCAGACCGTTATGATTTGGCGTCCTTGACAAAAATCTTGGCGACTTTACCCTTGGTAATGGAACGCTTTGATCAAGGTGATTTAAATATGGAAACAACGGTGGGTGCCATACTTCCAGAGTTTAAAGGAAGCAATAAAGACAGCATAAGTCTATTGCGGATGCTTTCCCATTATGCGGGTTTTCAAGCTTGGATCCCTTATTATCGCTCTACGGTAGATTCTACAACGGCATTTCCGCTGAACAAGTATTACCGAACTACGGTGACAACGATTACTGATACGCTAAAGGCAGATACTTTGGGCCGTATGAATGATTCTATTGTGAACTATACTTTTGATGTAGCCGTGGCTAAGGATCTTTATTTACGCCGCGATTACAAAGACAGTATCATCGCGCAGATTAAGGAGAGTGAATTACTGCCAAAGGTCATTTACAAATACAGTGACCTGCCGTTTTATTTGCTACAGAAATATCTTGAACAAAAAGGACAGGAGGGGTTAAATGAGCTGGCCTATGCTGATTTCTATGGACCAATGGGCGCATGGAGTATGGATTTTCTTCCCAAAAATAGAACTGATTTGAGCGCAATAGTGCCTACCGAACGAGATGATTATTTCCGTCAGCAAGAGATTCATGGCGATGTACATGATCCCGGAGCGGCTATGCTTGGGGGTGTTGGTGGTCATGCGGGCTTATTTGCTAATGCCATAGATGTTGCTAAAATGATGCAGATGTATCTTTGGAAAGGCAGTTATGGGGGACGACAATGGATATCTGCCGAAACCTTGGATCGATTCAATACTTGTTACTTCTGTGATCAGGACGTGCGCCGCGGGGTAGGCTTTGATAAACCACAATTAGAAGAGGAGGGGCCCACTTGTGGTTGTGTGTCTATGACAAGCTTTGGTCATAGTGGATTTACGGGAACTTTTGCTTGGGCCGACCCAGAAGCTGAAGTTGTTTATGTATTTTTGTCCAATAGAACTTATCCTACTGCAGAAAATCGTGCCCTGATCAGCAGTGATTTGAGAACCAAAATTCAAGCAGCCATCTATGAGGCTATCTTGGAATAGCTTGATCTAGGAGTGTTCTAAACTTTAACTACTGTTTATGAATATTGCCATTGTATGTTATCCCACTTTTGGTGGTAGTGGTGTTTTAGCCACAGAACTTGGCATCGCTTTGGCCGATATGGGTCATCAGGTACATTTTGTGACTTATAAACAGCCGGTAAAACTGGCCCTATTGTCACACCATGTGCATTTTCATGAAGTTGTAGTGCCAGATTACCCCTTGTTTCGGTATCAACCCTACGAATTGGCTCTTTCTAGTAAGTTAGCTAATGTAGTGAAAGATTATAATATTGAGCTCTTGCATGTGCATT
>OMJU01000127.1 GCA_900299425.1 Candidatus Rokuibacteriota bacterium | reverse complement strand
TGCTTTGGTCAATGGGCGTCCAAAACTCCTTAACCTCAAAGAACTGATTCTTCATTTTGTGGAGCACCGTCATGAGGTGGTGACGCGGCGTACTCAATATTTGTTGCGCAAAGCAGAAGAGCGTGCCCATATCCTAGAAGGATTGATCATCGCATCGGACAATATCGATGAGGTGATCGCCCTTATTCGTGCTTCGGCCAATGCAGATGAAGCCAAAGAAAAACTCATGGAGCGCTTTGAACTCTCGGAGATTCAGGCCAAAGCTATTGTGGAGATGCGTTTGCGTCAACTTACTGGTCTAGAGCAAGATAAACTGCGTTCTGAGTACGAAGAGTTGATGAAAACTATCGAGGATTACAAAGATATTCTCGACAAAAAAGAGCGCCGTATGGCCATCATCAAAGACGAGCTTATTGAGGTTCGTGAAAAATATGGTGATGAGCGTCGTTCACAAATCGAATACGCTGGAGGAGACGTGAGTATTACGGATTTAATTCCTGATGAGCAGGTGGTGATCACCATCAGCCACTTGGGTTATATCAAACGTACCCCACTTACCGAATACAAAACGCAAAACCGCGGGGGTGTAGGTCAAAAGGCCTCTTCCACGCGTAATGAAGATTTCTTGGAGCACTTATTTGTGGGGACTAACCACCAATATATGCTGTTTTTTACCCAAAAAGGAAAGTGTTTTTGGATGCGCGTCTTTGAAATTCCAGAAGGCAGCCGCACCAGCAAAGGTCGTGCAATACAGAATTTGATCAATATCGAACAAGACGATAAGGTCAAAGCCTTTATCTGTACTCAAGACCTCAAAGATGAGGACTACATCAACAACCACTATGTGATCATGGCCACCAAGCAAGGTCAAGTCAAGAAGACTTCTTTAGAGCAGTATTCTAGACCCCGTACTAATGGAATTAATGCCATCACTATTAAGGAGGACGATGAATTGCTCGAAGCAAAACTCACCACTGGTGACAGCCAAGTAATGATCGCTGTGCGCTCGGGTAAGGCCATTCGTTGTGAAGAAGAAAAAACTCGTCCTATGGGCCGTAACGCCTCTGGGGTGCGCGGTATCACATTGGGTGGACCCAAAGACGAGGTGATTGGCATGATTACTGTAGATGATCAAGAGTCGGATATCCTTGTGGTGTCTGAAAATGGTTACGGTAAACGCTCAAGTATAGAGGATTACCGCATCACCAATCGCGGTGGTAAAGGGGTGAAAACCATCAGTATCACTGAGAAAACAGGAGGGCTAGTGGCCATCAAAAACGTGAGTGACAACGATGACCTTATGATCATCAATAAATCTGGAATCGCCATCAGAATGGCGGTTGAAGATCTGCGCGTGATGGGTCGTGCTACCCAAGGGGTGCGCTTGATTAAGGTACGTGAAGAGGATTCCATTGCTGCGGTGGCCAAAGTGATGCACGATGAGGATAATATCGATTCAGAGGATGCCGTGGCAGAAGCGGACGTTACTGCAGAATCAGTAACGGATACTAGCGCTGACGCTGTGGAGGATCAAAACATGGGCGATGAGGCAACAGAACAAACGGAAGAATAATTGATTAACAAATAAACTAAATGAAAAAACATTTTGTAGTGGTGATGGCCCTGATGGCGTCGACCATAGTCTTCGGACAAAAACGAGAATTAAAAAAGGCAGAAAAGGCCCTGGAAAAATTGAATTATTCTGAGACGCTCGCTGAGCTCAATCAAGCGGAGACGCTTTTTGCTCAAATGGATAAGGCCCAAGCGGTTCAATTTTACTTGATCAAGGCCGAAGCGCTTTTGGGCTCTGGTGAAAATGTGTCAGACAACAATTTGACAAATGCGGTTGAGGCACTCGGCCAGGCTAAATCACGTGGGTTAGACAAGGAAGCTCAAGATCGAGCAGACCGTATCGTAGGAACACTGCGCGGGGTATTTGTGAACAAAGCCATCGAAGCGCAAAATGGTGAGAATTATGGCCGTGCGGCTGAATTACTTACTCAAGGGTACACATTGAGCCCTTCGGATACTGCGTTTTTGTATTACGCAGCAGGAAACCTCGTGAACGGTGGTTTGTTTGATCGCGCCTTAGAAAAGTATACTCAGCTTTTGGATATGGGCTACACTGGTGTGCGTGAAGAATTTTATGCTGTAAGCAAAGCCAATGGCGAAGAGGTGATGTTTGAATCTCGCGAACAGCGCGAGGAAGGGATGAAGTTTGGTCTTTACGAGCAGCCGCGTGATTTTAAATCAGAATCTGTGGAGTCTGATTTATTGCAAAAAGTGACCTTGATCTATATCAATCAAGGCCAAGACGAAAAAGCGGTAGCCCTTATGGCGCGTGCCCGTGCTGCAAACCCTAAGGATGTGAACCTTATGCGTTCTGAGGCGGATTTGGCTTACAAAATGGGGGATATGGTTAAATACCGCGAGGTGATGGAAGAGGTGGTTAAAACAGACCCTAATAACCCAGAACTGTTCTATAACTTAGGGGTAAGTGCCATGCAAGTCGGAGAAACCGATCGCGCAAAAACCTATTACGCCAGAGCCTTAGAACTGGATCCCACGTACTCCTACGCTCAGATCAATATGGCTTCGCTTATTCTTCAAGGGGAGAGAGCACTAGTCGAGGAGATGAATAATTTGGGAACTTCTGCAAAAGATAATAGACGCTATGATGAGCTGAAAGAAGTGCGCAAGAAGATGTATCGCGAGGCTTTACCGTACCTTGAGGGCGCTTCACAATCAGTACCTGACAATATTGAGGTATTGCGCACGCTGATGAACGTGTACAGTCAATTAGGGATGACTCCGGAGTACAAAGCCGCAAGAGCTAAAGTTGAAGAACTTTCAGGAAATTAATCGAGCTTTAGTTTTTTAGCTTAAGTAACTTTTAAAAAAAGGCCGCGCTGCGCGGCCTTTTTTTGTTAAAGAATTTTCTTGATCACCCGCAGTTTGTGGGTGTGGGTGTTTTTGTCGGTGTTAAAAATCCCAGTTTGATCCAGGCGGTCGATGCGGACCTGGCCGTGGGCGTGCAAGATGTAGTTATCTTGCATGATCAGCCCGACATGAGTGATTTTGCCCTCTGCATTGTCAAAAAACGCTAAATCGCCCGGGGTGCTTTCTTCGATAAAACTAAGGGCGTCGCCCAGCAAGGCTTGATCTTTGGCATCGCGTGGAATCGATTTACCACTCAAGCGATAAACCATTTGGGTGAGTCCACTGCAGTCAATACCAAAAGGGGTTTTGCCGCCCCATAAGTAAGGCGTGCCCAGATACATCAGGGCCTGCTCGATGATCAGCTCCGGGCTCTGCTGTGTGGTTTGTCGTCTTTGGCCTTCAAAAGTATCGCCCAGT
>OMJU01000126.1 GCA_900299425.1 Candidatus Rokuibacteriota bacterium | reverse complement strand
ATTATCATGTGCGGCCATTATGCCAGTTGGGAATGGAGTTTTATGATGCCTATGCTGGTTCCTTTTCATGGGATAGGGGTCTATAAAAAATTAAAAAATCCACATTTCGATCGATTAGTCAGACGTATTAGAGGCCGTTTTGAGGGGGTATTGGTCCCAAATAAAGAAATTCGAAAGTACTTGACCCAGTGCAAAGAAAATGGGACAAAAACCATGACCATGATCATCTCTGATCAATCACCCAAGTCTAAGTCTTTCCGACATAGCTTTGAATTTTTAGGTCATCAGACGCCATTTTTTACAGGCACGGAAGATATGGCCCGTAAAATGAACTTTGCCTTAATTTACCTTAAAATAGAGAAAATAAAGCGAGGTTACTACAAAGGCACCGTCGTCCCCATCAGTGAGGATGCTAATGCTGAGGAAGAAGGAGGTGTTACACGTAAATTCATCAATGCTTTGGAAGCACAGATACAACAGGAACCTCAGTATTATCTATGGTCTCACAAGCGGTGGAAACACCATCCTGAGTTTCAAAAACTCATGAATTCATTGGCGTAATGCCTGTTTGCGGTATTATTTAACCACCTATATTCCAGCGAGTTGCTTAAGTTCATTTACAAAACGAAGGGCTAAATCATCTGCATTTTGTTGACTTTTCGCCTCAGTATAAATACGAATGATCGGTTCTGTGTTGCTCTTGCGCAAGTGTACCCAAGAATCCTCGAAGTCAATTTTTACCCCATCTACTGTATTGACGCTTTCAGTGGCCTGATACGTTTGGGCGATAGTATTCATTAACCCGTCGACATCAAGATCTTGAGTCAAAGCCACTTTATTTTTGCTCATTGCGTAAAACGGGTAACTCGCCTTTAAAGCACTCACAGTCATATCGATATGCGCTAAGTGACTCAAGAACAAAGCAATACCTACCAAACTATCACGACCGTAGTGTAGCTCCGGATAAATAATACCGCCATTCCCCTCGCCGCCGATCACCGCAGCGGTTTCTTTCATCATGGACACGACATTGACCTCACCTACTGCACTGGCTTGATAACGCCCCCCTCTTTTCTGAGTAACATCGCTCAAAGCCCGTGAAGAGGACAAATTAGACACTGTATCTCCAGGAGTTTTTGACAAAACATAATCGGCTACAGCCACTAGGGTATACTCTTCCCCAAACATAGCTCCTGTTTCATCCACGACGGCCAATCGATCTACATCCGGGTCTACGACAAATCCTAAATGGGCCTTATGGGCAACCACAGCCTCCATCAAATCACCTAAATGTTCCTTTAGTGGCTCAGGGTTGTGTGGAAATTGGCCGTTTGGGGTACAATGTAGCTCAATAACCTCAACACCCAATGCCTTGAGCAATCGCGGCACTGCAATGCCTCCGGTAGAATTAACTGCATCTACCACTACCTTGAATTTTTTTGATTTAATGGCTAGGGCATTAACCAGTGGTAAGGCCAAAATAGCCTCAATGTGTTTGTCGATATAGGTATCATTTGGTGTGATCAATCCCAGATCATCTACTGCGCTAAACTCAAAACTTTCGGTTTGTGCAATTCTCAAAATGGAGGCGCCTGTCTTGGCGTCGAGAAATTCTCCCTTATGATTGAGCAGTTTTAAAGCGTTCCACTCTTTGGGATTGTGACTCGCTGTTAAAATTATTCCGCCCTGAGCCGATTCCATGGGCACCGCCATCTCGACAGTGGGTGTAGTGGATAAGCCAAGATCGATAACATCAATACCATGACCGACCATAGTTTGCATCACCAAAGACTGAATCATAGCTCCGGAGGGACGCGCATCGCGCCCCACCACAACCTTGTAGGGCCCATCAGGATATTCTGCTTTAAGCCACTGCCCATAGGCTGCGGCAAATTTTACAGCATCAACTGGGGTTAAATTATCTCCTACCGAACCACCAATGGTTCCACGAATTCCTGAAATGGACTTAATCAAAGTCATAGCTCTTGTTTATCGAATTTGTTCTGAGTCCAAAATTACGGATAATTGCCACATTATTTTTTCCCTAAATTTAAGGCGTGAACTTTTTAGCACATATTTATCTTTCCGGAGAAAACCCTGAGGTTCAATTAGGGAATTTTATGGCCGATGCTGTCAAAGGCTCCCAGTTTAAAAACTTTTCAGCAGAGGTTCAAAAAGGGATTTTATTGCATCGGTTCATCGATACCTACACAGACGCACATCCTGTATTTCGGCAAAGCAAAGGGCGTCTTCACGGCAAGCAATTTGGGCACTATACAGGAGTAATTATGGATATGTTTTACGATCATTTTTTAGCAGCCAATTGGTCACAATACCATCCTTTATCCCTACAGGAGTTTAGCACAGCATTTTATAAAATGATTCTGGGACAGAAAGAGAGGACTCCCGAGCGTACCCAACACCTGATCCCCTACATGATAGAGCAGAATTGGTTAATGCAATACCAAAGTATTGAAGGCTTAGACCTTATTTTGAGTCAGATGAATCGCCGCACTAAAGGCCGCTCAAATATGGATCAAGCCGTGATTGAATTGCGCGATAATTATCGTGAATTTGAAGCTGAGTTCCACGATTTTTTTAAATCAATTCAAGGTGAAGTGGCTGTGGAATTAAAGCGATTAAATTCCTAAATTCGTCTAAATCCTAAAGCATCATTAAGCATCCTAGAGCATCATTAAGCATCATTAAGCACCTTTAAGCACTTTAAATTCCTGACCCTTGATTTATAAAAGCATATTATTTTCTGGAAACCATTTGAAATTCCATTACCT
>OMJU01000125.1 GCA_900299425.1 Candidatus Rokuibacteriota bacterium | reverse complement strand
CTAAGTTAACAAAAAACATTCAATGCGCTATTTCGGGACCTTATCTCTATTCATTTTTTTGGGTGTAATGATTCATGGTTGTAGCAGCGATGATTCTACCACACCCAGTGATCCAAACGCCGAGAATAATCGTCCTTTAGGCACCTCGGCAGCCGACATTCTCAGTCAAAATAATTACGGTTCACTTACCATTGAATTGGTCTATACAAATTCTTTTAGACCTGAGCCCTCTAGCATACTAGGATTCAAGAGTTTTGTCCAAAGCCTTGTCAACAAACCAGGAGGAGTACAGTACATAGAACGAGTGATTCCTGATCAGGCTGGAGCTCCTTTTTCAATTGAGGAAATTCGCGCCATTGAAGACGCCAATAGAAGTGTGTTTACCCAAGGCGATAACCTAGCCGTATATGTGTTTTTCTCAAACGGAGCTTCAGAAAACGACACCAATAATTCGGTCACTTTAGGGACTGCCTACCGCAATACCTCTATTGTCATTTACCAAAAAACTCTAGAATTCATCACCCAAACAGACCCTGAGGTCTTGCCAATACTAGAACAAACTACATTGAATCACGAAATGGGGCACTTGATGGGATTGGTAAATATTCAAAATGATGACATTCACCAAGTGCACGAAGATCCCGATAGTGACAAGCACTGTGTGCACGAAGACTGCCTGATGTATTATGACGCAACAGGCGTAGGCCGTCAAATGCTAGAAAAATGGACGCAATTACGGGCTGTACCTCAACTAGAAATTCAATGCTTGCAAGATTTACAAGCAAAGGGTGCGCTCTAATTCAAAAATTCTAATGAGTAAACTTGTTGCCCGTCGATAAAGGTTTGAAGCACATTTATTTGAGAAAGTTCTCCCTCTGGGCAGGTTAATGGGTTTCGGTCTAAAAAGATAAAATCTGCATCTTTTCCAGGGGATAAACTGCCGCGTATATCTTCGCTAAAATTTGCATAAGCTGCCCAGAGGGTCATGCCTTTGAGGGCTTGCTCTCGAGTGATCGCCTCATCTAGGTAAAATCCTGCCTCAGGATAACCTAAAGTATCTCTGCGATATACAGCTGAGGACAGAGTCAACATAGGATTGACGTATTCCACCGGAAAATCAGTCCCTAGTGCCAAAATACCTGCTTGATTTAATAAAGATTTGTACGCATAGGCACCTTTCATTCTTCCTTGACCAAGTCGATCTTCGACCCAATACATATCGCTGGTGGCGTGGGTCGGTTGAACGGAAGGAATGATATTTTTTGAAAACGCCTCAAAATAATCAGGAGGAACGACTTGGGCATGCTCAATGCGCCAGCGCACATTTTCTTTTTGAGCCATTATTGGCGTTGCCAAAGCCTCTTGATAAACTCTAAGTACTGATACATTAGCTGAGTCGCCTATGGCATGAGTATTGACCTGAAAGCCTGACAGTAGCGCCCGATTAGCCAAAGCCGCTAATTCATCCATCGGGGTAATGATTGCTCCAAAATGTTCGGGATCGTCACTGTAGGGCGCGCGCAGTGCCGCGCCACGTGACCCCAATGCTCCATCGGCATAAACCTTAATACTGCCGACTCTCAGTCTGTGTTTCACTAAAGGACCTTGAGTTAAATAATAACTGACATCTGGCTCAATATTGGAGACCATTGCATCTAACTTGATGCGCAATTCATCCTTTTGTTGCAAACTGTCTATAAGCTCAATTATGGGCCTTCTCAATCCGGCATCATGGACCCCAGTAAGGCCCATCGAAAAACAAAAATCTTGAGCTAATTTCAAGGCTTGAGCAGAAATTTCTGTAGTCGGTTCAGGCACTAATTCAAGTACACGATCACAGGGAGCGTCCACTAAAATTCCATTGGGTGTGCCTTGCGCATCTCCCATAATCATGCCTCCAGGGACAGGACCTGCTTTATCTATACCCGCCATACTCAAGGCTTTGGAATTGACCCAAAGCGCATGGCCATCAACGCGCTGTAGCGCAACAGGGACTTCAGGAAAAACTGCATCTAAGTCTTCCTTGGTGGGATACGACTTATCGCTCCAATCGTTTTGATCCCAGCCACGGGCGACAATAAACCGACTTGTCTGATAAGGTATAAATTCTGTAATTCGCTTAATGACGTCTTCTTTGGACGTTGTGCCTCTTAAATCCACCTCTTGCAGACCAAGACCTAATTGATAAAAATGGGCATGTGCATCAATAATTCCCGGCATGATCGTGTTGTTTTGGGCGTCTATAACATGCTCAGACTGGAATTTATCGAGAACTTGTGCACTGGTCCCAACAAAAATTATCTTTCCATGATCAGTGGCAAATGCCTGTACCATCGGATGGTCATCATCCATAGTAATGACCTCGGCATTAAATACAATTAAATCAACCTCTTGTTTTTTACAACCAAAAAATACAAGCAACACAATAAAAATTCCAGTAACTCTCATGAACATTAATTTGTACTGACTAAAGATAAAAAAAGCACCTCACTTTCATGAGGTGCTTCAATCATTAAACCCTAAACTTAACGAATCTTTTTTAAGTCATCTTAAAGACGCTAGAGGAACATAAAGGTTGCGTTTAAAAAGCCGCAAAATTATATTGCAGTCCAAGATTGACCCTGAGGCCCTGCACAGGATAATTTACCCAAAGGCCATTACTTTGATTGAGCAAGTTAATGCCAGACAATGATGCGCTGAAATTTTTAGTAATTGCATAATTAAAATGCAATTGAGCATCAATAAATCCATCGACATTTTGGGTACTTACCGCATCGGCTAAGTTCAGCTGATCCACACGAGAACCATAACTCACAAATCGCCCTGTGAGCAATAATTGATCGTTAATATTATAGCTTCCTGACCCCCCAAAACTAAAGGCTGGAATATTCCACGCTTCATCACCATTGGCAGGTCGGTTATCGATAACAGCGGCATCCAATGCGATATCCCAGCGCTCTGACAGTCGTCCGTTAATTTTTGCCGAATATTTTAATTCCGAGCCATCATCGTAGAAAATTGTATAACTATTGCCATTGTCATAGGCAAATGTACCCTGTTGTCCCGACCATGGACGGCGCGTGAAATAAGCCTGATCATCAAAATTTCTGTATTCCAGACCGAGGCTGTATTGCCATAAATCGTTCAAGGCTCCATTAAAACCAAGACGGACAATCTGTCTATCGATATTTGGTTTTAACCTTTGCCCCGGAGCGAGAAAAGCGTGGTTTTGCGTTAATGTACTGGTTTGATATTGATTGTATTGGCCATCAAAATCCAAATAGGCGTTCAGGATTCCCATCAAAATTGGATAGTTTAATCCAAGTTTAGGAAAAAGCCTCAGGG
>OMJU01000124.1 GCA_900299425.1 Candidatus Rokuibacteriota bacterium | reverse complement strand
GTGTAATTTGAATTAAGCTAAAATTCACTACAAGACTTAGTTGTGTTGCAACTTTGAATAATAGGGGGAGCCACAAGCCCTGCCAGTTATGGCGGGGTTTTTTTGTTTGTATTCAGTAGGTTTGGAATCAAAGAGCATTTTGATGAGTCTTGTTAGACTTGAGTACAAGTTAGAGATTCTGCGACTCACTATGAGACTCACTATTTGCTTGAATTTTCAGAATATCAGAAATTGATTCAAAACAAGCGAGTTCAATATCAGGTCAATTTCAAATCAAAGATTGTGTGGATTGGCGAATGTTTGTATCACATAATAGCTAGTTAGTGGCAAGTGTGTCAAAAAAACAGTAACGAAATAAAATGAAAAATTGGACATCAACATTAGGCGATATTTCAAGACAGATCTTAACTGAATTTGGGTCATTGTCAAGTGAACAGTTAAATTGGAAACCAAATCCAAACACTTGGAGTATTGCTCAAAATTTAGACCATTTGATTGTAGTCAATGAAACTTACTATCTTGTTTTAGCATCCCTAAAAGCGGGGACATATAAAACACCTTTCATTGCGAAAATTGGTTTTATGGTTTCATTTTTAGGTAAGATAGTATTAAATGGAGTTCAGCCAGATAGAAAGAAGAAAATGAAGACATTTCCAATATGGGAACCAACTACAAGCAATGTAATTGGTGACATTCTGAACAGGTTTCAAAATCATCAAATTGAACTTATACAAAAAATAGAAGGTGCAAAAGAACTTGTTGAGAAAGGAATTGTTATTTCTTCACCAGCAAACAAGAACATTGTTTACAAATTGGAAACAGCATTTGATATTATTGTTTCTCACGAACAAAGACATTTAGAACAAGCGAAAGAAATATTACAACTAATGAAAAATAACACCAGTCATTAACAGCGGTTTGGTAAAAAAACAGTTACAATTCTTAAGTGGAGCTTGCGCTTCGTATCAAGTTCGGTTCTTCAAAAGAGATTTAAATATCACCTCTTGCAAGTTTGCACTAAGTTCAACCCTTTAACTTCCTTAAAGTCACCAACTCAATCATCACATTATAGCTGCATCTTTCGTTGAAAAGGTGAGCCACAAACCCTGCCAGTGATGGCGGGGTTTTTTTGATTACTATTGTCCCAACTATGGAACATGGCATATTCTGAACATCAAGCGGACCGGATAAGAGAAAGACTTAAACACATCCCTCATTCTGAAAAGAAAATGATGGGAGGGCTCATCTTTATGGTCAGAAATGCCATGTGTGTAGGGTTAGATGTGGATAAAAGGACCTCTGAGGATAGGTTGATGGTTCGCGTTGGGAAACTCCAATACGAACATTTGTTAAATCAAAGAGGCAGCACTAAAATGGACTTCACGGGACATGAAATGCGTGGATTTTTATTCATTCAATCATAACACTTTGATTTGGAGGACCAGCTAGACTAGTGGATTGAAAAGGCCCTAGAATTTAACCTGCAACTGGCTCATGGATAAAAGCCAGTCCACCGAGTATAAATCCTAACGCTCTCGGACTTCAACTCCTTATCAAATAAGCCCGGATCACCGCGTCAACACCCCCTGCGACCAGCTCGAACAGGGTATCCCGCATTTGTTGAAGCTATACCAAGAGAGGCTAGCTGGGGAGAATTGAAGTCGCAGTTCGGCGTAACTGCTTCCGCCTCCTGTTTGGCGTAAAAAAGATCCGGTCGAAGGCACTTGAACGGTGCCAAAATTGGCGACTTCCCCCGCGCGCGTACCAGTCATCAACAAGGAGCTGTCTCCGTCCATTTCTACATGGATGACCCAGTCTTGCGTGTAACTCGTGTCAAACATGATCCAATTTCCTCCCACCGTAGTGGGGTATTGGCTGTGCAATTCCACTTGACCTGAATAAGATCCCACCCATTGGGCGCGATAATCCTCCCAGCGTTCGCACGAAGCCAGGAAGAGGATGCACAAGAAGCAACCAGAAAGTTTTGACACGACGGAAAGGTAATCGAAAAAAGCATCCCAAAGTTCCCCTGCTTCTGTGCTTGAAAGGCCTATCTTTTCCATGGAGTTAGAAATGTATTCTAACCCTTCCTGCACCTAATCTGCCTATTTGGGTTTGTCGCATGTCAAAACAAAATTGGACTGGCCTCTTACTACTGTCCGTTTCGGACCTTTTTGCCCAAAGTCTACCATTCAACTTTGAATCTGCAACGGCCGGCATGGTCGGCTATGACAATGCCACTTTTACCATTGTTCCCAACCCTAGCGCTACGGGAAATTCCAGTGCTCCAGTAGCAAAAATTGTCAAAGTGACTACCGGAGATCTTTGGGCCGCATGGAATTGACCACAGCGGATTTGCCCTCAGGGCTCTATCACGCACACATCACGTCCACCACAACCGCTCAAATTCTGAAGCTGGTGAAGCTTTAAGGCTCGTACCAGTATACACTTACTCACCTTATCTTTAGTCTAACTCAACACCTTGACGATGAAACACCTTAAAACACTATGGGCCCTTGTGGCTATCGTGACCTTGGGGATTGCGGCCCAGGCGCAGTACTATTATCTGCCGAGTACGACGAACGGCAACCCCGGAGGCCTAAACACAGACAGTGAATACCCTGTGGGCGGTGGACTTTCCACCACGTGGACGTCTATTTCTAGCCCCAACGCCTCCACTCCCCAGTGGTCCAGCATCAACGCGCTCCCTTTTGCCTTCAATTTTAACGGTTCGGCCGTTACGCATTTCAAGGTGAGTACTTCCGGGGTTTTGACCTTTGACACGGCCGCGGCCACCCCTCCTCCCTATGCCAAGGCTGCGCTGCCCAATGCAAACATCCCCGATAAATCGGTGTGTGTATGGGGACTCGCTGGACCCGGTGCCAATGACATTATCGTTAAGAAGACTTTCGGCACGGCGCCCAACCGTCAGCATTGGGTCTTCTTCGCCTCCTACGACGTCTCTTCGCCTGGCACCTGCTGGACGTACTGGAGTATTGTGATGGAGGAAACAAGCAACAAGATCTATGTCGTCGACCAGCGAAATAGCTGTACCTCCGCTTCTTTCTCTATCGGTATTCAAGTGAACAGCACTACGGCCTACAGCGTAGCGGGCTCTCCAAACGTTTCGCCTTTGGCTACCACAGATGCTACCCCTGCGGACAACCATTACTACGAGTTTATCCCCGGCAGCCAGCCTGCCAACAACTTGGTAGGCAATGCGGTGACCACGGCCGATTTCTTGATTTTGGGCAATGCCCCCTATACCGTTTCGGCCGACTACTTGAACGGAGGCGCCAATGCCATCACCTCTACCAATGTGAACTACTCTATTAACGGTGGAACGCCTGTAACCGGCTCCCTAACCGGCCTAAACATCGCCAGCGGAACGAGCAGCGGTCTTTCGCATCCCACCGCTTGGAATCCCAGCACGGTAGGCACCTACGATATCACTTTCTGGACCAGCAACCCCAACGGTGCTGCCGACGACGTGCCCAACAACGACACCGTCACCAAGCAAGTGGTCGTCGTGAGCCAAATTGCGGTTCGTGCTCCGCTGATCGAGGTATTCACTTCCAGCACATGCGGTCCTTGCGCTCCTGCCAACGCCACATTTACGGCCTTGATGGGTCAGCAAACCACTGGAGATTACAACTTCATCAAGTACCAAATGTCTTGGCCCGGATCGGGTGACCCCTATTACACCCAGGAGGCGGGCACTAAGCGCACGTTCTACGGGGTGAATGCGGTCCCCAATGCCCAAATTGATGGCGGCTGGAACGGTCATGCTGGCCAGATCACGCAGTCCATTTTAAATGACTATAAATCCGTGCCTTCATTCGTAGACATCAGCGGCTTCTACTACGTGGATAGCCAAACGGTGAACATGGAATTTGACATTGATCCACTGGTGAGCACCAACAAGAACCTCACCCTCAATGTGGCCATCTTTGAGCGCTCCACGGACAACAACGTCAAGTCCAACGGGGAGACCATCTTCCACCACGTCTTCAAGAAGTTTGTGCCGGACCAAAATGGCACCACCTTGAACGGCATGACAGAAGGTCAAACCATCCACCAAACCATGAGCTACACGTTTAATGGCAGCTACACACTTCCTGCAAACGCCACCGCGCCGGTGAACCATGCGATTGCTCATACCGTGGAAGAATTTAGCGACTTGAGTGTCATGGTCTGGATCCAGGACAATTCCACCAAGGAAATCTACCAGTCCTTTGAGTTGACGCAGAGCGCTGTTGGTTTGGACGAGGGCTTTATGCCAAAAGTGGGCCTCTACCCCAACCCCGCCAATTCATGGATCACCATGGATTTCCGCGGCGTGAAGGAGTCACAGGCCGATTACCGCATCATCAATGCGCTGGGCCAACCGGTTACCGCTGGCAGCTTTGATTTGAGCGATTCTCGCACTCCCGGAGTAGATGTCGCCTCCTTTGCTCCTGGTCTCTACTTTGTGGTCTGGAACACAGAAAGCTACCGTGGTTCTGAATCCTTCCAGGTAGCGCACTAAATAGACTGCGCGCTAAAAAAGAAACCCCGCCAGAGATGGCGGGGTTTTTTATGGTGGGTGTTTTCACCGCAAGCGTTTTCGCATTAAAATGTCCGTTTGCGCATCGCTGCCTAACTGAAAAACGTGGCTTCCAAACGCTGCAAAGCCTCCCAACTGGTAGAAGGAAATGGCCGCAACATTGTGCTCCCAGACTCCCAGCCAAATCCACGCTAAGCCTTCTGAGCGCGCTAAATCCTCTGCGTACACCATGAGCGCCTTCCCAAGGCCCTTGCCTTTATGCGCCTTTAAAACGTACAAACGTTCCACTTCCAGGCCTTCAAAGCTCACTTGTTCCGTTTGAGTTTGGGCTTGATTCACCTTCAAATACGCTACTGCCTGACCGTCGACGTAATGGCCATAAAATGCAGCTGAGGATTCGGTTAACTCCTCCTGCAATTTTTCTATGGAGAGATGGGAGTCCAGATACGCAGCCATATCCTCTTCGGTATTTTGAGCGGCAAACGTTTCCACAAAAGTGGTTCTTGAGAGTTCGCACAATGCGTCAACCTCGTTCATGGGCCAAGGGTGAATACCGTTTTTCATGGGTCCAAAACTATTTGCGTCCATACCATTTCCGAATACCCCTGTAGCCCAAATCTCCAGATTTGAATAAGGTGGTTTCCTGGCCCTCTAGCGTAAAAGCCACAAGCATCGCCAGCCCTAAAATGCATGAACGCGGCCTCACGAACGTAAGACTTTCACACCTGCCACTTCTTGGCGATAGGCGATCATCTGAATAAGAAGCGCTTCCGGCCAGACCCCCGTGAGCGGCAACTGTACGGCCCCTTTGCTAAACGTCAGTCCAGAAGCCTTCAGCTCCTCCTCAAAGCGAACGATGGGCGCCGCCGTGGGGTAAAATCCCACATGGTTTTTAAACGCCTCGTAATAGACCAACACTTTAGTCTCTTTAAACGCCGGCATCCCATACGAAATGACCTCTTCTGCGTTTGGGCATTGTGTTCGAATAAAGGCCCGCCATTCGAAGCATCGCTTCTTGGTGAAGGGGCGATTTGGTGGAAATATGGGCGTCGACAGGGTGCATAGGGCTTCCTTCTAAGGTAGTACTGCCCGAATCTACTTCGTCGTCCTCGCCGCTTGCACCACGCGCTCTCCCATCATAGCGCCTATCAAGGCGATGGTAAAGGTGCCTTCAGCAAACAGCCGAACCAACAACGCAAATCCAATGATCCCAAGGATTTCAAGGGCAGACCTTTTCAGTCCCCACAAGTAGATAGCGCCAAACAGAATTTTTAAGCCCGAATACAGCACATTCAAGGACACATTCGTTTCTAGCAAGTTGTGCACCCCCGCCTCGTGGCTCTGTTCCCCCACTACGACCGATAGCAGCATACTGACCATCAAATAGCCCAGGGTCCAAACCCAAAAAGCGCGCACACTTACTTCTTCCCGAGCCATCGATCTATTCGGGGTTTGAGCAACCACAATACAATCACGCTGCCGTAAATCCACACGCCAAATACGTACTTCAAGAAAAAGAAATACCCGTCCCCACCGTGGTCACGCAGGGCTATCAAGCTTCCAATGCGGATCACATTGAAAAACTGCACGACGATCAAGCCGACCGCCATTTGGAGTAAAGATCGCCAGTTCCAGCCCCCAATGCCAATGACATAGGCGGCATATACGATGGCGAGCTTCAGGCCATTGCAGCCTTCAAGAATGTTGACCATTCGACCCGGGCGGCCCACATAGCATCCGTCGAGGAAACACGACCACTCGCAGTCTGCTACGCCCATGGCGCGCGCCAGCTCATGGCTGCCACGACTTACCCAATAGGTCACCATGTCTAGGTCTCCTTCCTTCTCCACGTACATCAAGTAGACTGCATAGATGGCGCTCAACCCAAAAAAGGTGATTATAAACCTTCCGATGAAAAACAAAAATGGGCGGTTGTTGGCCGCCCATTGGAGTAGTGCGTTCATGCCTTCTTTTTCTTTTGGTACTGACGGTAGCCTGCGGCTCCTCCCGCTAATAGTAGGGCGGTAAGGCCGCCGTCGAGAGGTACGGAGGGGTTGCCAACATCTTGAGGTATGTAGATTGCTTTGGGATCTAGTTGTGGCTCAAACATACCATCAAATGTCTTTGAAAAATCTTCCCCGCCAGAGACAAGGAGATCAACCTTTTTTTGGCCATATACTACAATATTGCAGCTAAAAAGTAATAGGAAATAAAACTTTTTCATAGAACCACAATTTTTTGCCACAAGCCATTTGACGTTTTAACCACATACAAGCCTTTTGGCCAATATTTAGCCCCGTCAATCGTTGCTTCATTCATATGGGATTCTTTTTGGATGACTACTATTGAATTCCCAAAGGCATCTATTACCTCAATACTTGAGCTCTCTAAACAGTTTGAAATTCTCAAAGCACCATTCTGATCGATAAAACATTCCAAATTGTTAACATTAAAGACCTCCTCTACGCCAATACTTGTCTTTGAAAGTATCCACTTGAACCGGTTTAAGTTCGTTGCGGTGTCACTCTTGAAAGAGTACTCTGTTTTTGCCAAGTCTATTACCTTTTGTTCCTTAGAGTCTACCAAGTAACTATTGAGGTTTGTCGGGAAATCCCCATGATTTTTGATAGTATAAATTTCATTTTGCAAACCACTTGTAAAGGCCAGTGGCAGCTCTCGGTATAATACCGGTTCATCAACTTGTCTAATCCGATAAAAGTTAGAATCCTCGTGGACATACAATATTCCCTCCCCTAATCCGCTTGAAACAGCGTTGTAATTCAGTGAATTCTTGCTCGAGAGGGATTCGGGTATTGGAGAAGCATATACGGTATATTCAAGTCCAGCAGGGCCTACAGTTACAAGTCCAATACTCTCTGCAGTTTTATTAGAGATGCCTGTATGGCTACTCGCGCTCATGGCCTTTCGTCCAATTGGATATGCTGCAGCGCCAGGGTTTGTTGTATTAACAAAAAATGCCGTAAACGGAGAGATATACAGGGCTTTTGAATCTCCAGTTTGTCCATTGTGTATGTAATAATTATTCAGAGTTGAACTTCCTATTGAGCTAGTTTTATCATAAGGATCCCACACATAAACGGACATGCTCACATTAGGAATTTGGCTTAGGTCGTAGTAATTAGTCTTTAAGGAAGAAACGTCTATGAAGCTCAATCCATGATTGCCATACAAATTCCACCCATTGTAGTTTGTGCCATACCAAGGTGCACCATACCCGGGACTTGAAGTATTTAGTGTATTCGAGGAGGTACTAGATGATAAGGTCGTCCCTGCGTCCAAATTTGGATATTTCAATGTGCCATTAAATGTTAAGACACATGGGGTTTCAGATCCTCCTGGGGCAAAATAGACATTAACGGGGCGGTCCGATGCACTGTCCGAGCTGGATACATATTGCCAGAATTGAGAAACGCCGCTTGAATTTAATGGCCCTGAAGGGTCATAATAATAAATATTGCGCGTTGATCCTGTAGAGCCGTATGTAAACACAAAACTTGATAATGAGGGGGTTACGTTTGACCACGTTGTCCTAATTGGGGAATATATCCTGTGCCATCCCGGCGAACCGATATAGAGTTTGTACTCATAATTTCCGGTCAGCTGTGCCCCAGTCGGTGCAATTTGAGCATAATGCTGATTTGAGGACGCATCTATATTGGAAGACAAGCTGATCTTTGGTAAAACATTGGGCGACTGTGTTTCTTTGTCCGACATGGAAACCTGGTATTGAATATCAAGGATGTCTCCGGGGGAAACTATTACTTTACCAGGACAGCCTGCGGAATCTATAATTCTGAGGTCACCTACAAAAAACGTCTCCAAGCTATTACTACTACTCGATGAACTAAAGGATCCAAGGGTGAGTTCGCCGTATATATAAACCGTTGAACTTTTTAAGTTATAGGCGCTTTCACTTACCCAAGGATTGTATCCTGATGATTGTTCCACTCCATTCTTATACCAATATCCTAGTTTCGTCAAACTCGAAGATCCTGCTCTTTTTTTGCCAAAACTTAGAATAAGTGCATTCATTTGAACATTACTTTCTAAGTAGTCTACCACTTTAGTGGTAACATCCGATAAATCGCAGGCATTTACCGAACCGTTTGACGTCCCGAATTTCCAATATGTTGGAATTCCAGAAGTTATATGGTAAAAACTTTGGCCCAAATCGCCTGATAAGCCAGGCAGAGCTGTGGTGCTGTACCATGTTCCACATTTATCAGATGCTCCAGTAACATCAAGATTCAAAGCATTATGAGGCGCACTAAACCCTGCAAGATTTGCAAAGCTAATTCCGGTAGGAGTG
>OMJU01000123.1 GCA_900299425.1 Candidatus Rokuibacteriota bacterium | reverse complement strand
ATTTGATTAAAAATGCGCCCCTGTGGGGCGCATTTTTTTTTTGCTCGCTACCTTTAACTGTGTTTCTCCATTTAAATGAGTAGCTTTGAAAAAATTGCATTTTGAATACACCTGATAAAATTCTAGAAAGCAGAGCACTAGTGCGCTTTCAAGATTGTGACCCCTTTAATCATCTGAACAACGCGGCTTATTTAAATTATTTAGTCAATGCCCGAGAAGACCAACTCTTGGCCCACTACGGAATTAATATTTATGATGTCCACAGTTTAGGTGGTAAAAGTTGGGTTGTTTCCTCGAATCAGATTGCCTATATCAGACCCGCCCGCCTAATGGAACAAATTGTTTTGCAGAGCCAACTGATCGGTTATACCGAAAGTGAAACTCATGTAGAGCTGCGTATGTTTAATCACGATAAAAGTGAGCTCAAGGCCGTCATGTGGGGGCGTTATGCGCATATAGATCTAAAGAGTCAAAAACGGACCACCCACGATCAGACACTTATGGAGCTATTCCAGCAGGCCCTTCTTCCTGTCGAAGGAGAAAATTTTGAACAAAGAGCTTCATTTTTAAGACAAGCATATGCCAAAAAAAGTGTTCCAAAATAAGTTCAATTCTAGATACAACCTAAAGTTTTGCAGGACTTTGAAGCGCTCATGGGCCCCAATATTGTGGTTGTTTTTTGTCTGTGGGGTTTATTTTAGCTGTCAAGAAAAATCATTGAAGCCCAGTGACAACCACCATCAGCTAAAGACCGAACTCAGCGGGGTCTATTATCTTATTCGCCACGCAGAGAAAGACCGCACTAACCCAGAGAATCAGGACCCAGAACTGACGCAAGCCGGACTTAAAAGAGCAAAACTTTGGCAGTCCTATTTTGACAGCATCCCCCTGAAAGGCATTTACAGTACAGGGTACAAAAGAACCCTTCAGACCGTAATCCCTACCGCAGCGGCAAAATCCTTAAATCCCTTCATTTACGAGCCTTTAGCACTGCTAGATGATAATTTTTATAAAAAATCTGGCGCCGGTCATTGGCTAATTGTAGGGCACAGTAATACCATACCAATATTGACCAATACATTGATGAACATAGATACACTTGATGATATTCCAGACACACTAAACAGCAGGTTATATCGCGTAGATTACACGGTCAAACCAGCCGAATTAAATCTATTGCACATAGAATAGTGACAATAGAATAGCACTTAAGTTGCAATCTTCTTACTTTTGTCACGCTATGGCCTTGTCAAAAAACATCAGTATCAAAAATAGAAAAGCGCGCTTCAATTATGAGGTGATTGATCGCTTTACGGCTGGTATTGTTTTAAAGGGAACTGAAATTAAGTCCCTACGCACGGGTCAGGCTTCCATAGCAGAAAGTTTCTGTGAGTTCAGTAACAATGAGCTCTTTGTCATCAATATGACCATACAAGAATACAGCCACGCCACTCATTACAACCATCAAGCAAAATCTGCGCGCAAATTATTGTTGCAACGCAGAGAACTCAATAAACTCCACAAAGCGGTTAAAAATACAGGACTGACCATAGTCCCGCTACATTTATACATCAATGACTCAGGCTTAGCCAAAATGGAAATTGCCTTGTGTCGCGGTAAGAAACTTTACGACAAGCGAGAAACCCTTAAGGATCGCGACAACCAGCGCGATTTAGGACGAATCAAAAAAACACACAATACACGTTAAATCAATATGAGCGCTATCAATAACGACCATAATACTCCGATGGATTTGGAATCAAATCAACAAGACAACCCATCACTGATCATTACCCAAGATACTGTGGCCTCTTTGGACCGCATGGTTTATTGGGCTAAATTTTTAAGTATTCTAGGCATTATAGGTGTAGGATTTATGCTTATCGGGGCCATTTCAATAGCGTTTATCGGCAATAATTTACTTGGGCCTGAGGCGTCAGGAATTTCCCTAATTTATTTGGTATTTGCGGTAATTTATTTTACACCCATGTACTATTTGTTTCAATTCTCCAAACATGGAAGAAAAGGACTGTCTCAAAAAAGTCAGCACCATACCGATCAGGGATTAATCTATCTGGCCGCACATTACAAATTTATTGGTATTCTGGCCGTTGTATTATTATCGCTTTATGTGCTTATATTTATAGGGCTATTTGCTGCAGGAATAGGTCTTGCATCAGGATACGGCATTTAAAAAAATCTTATGAAAAAAATATTACTCGGCACTGTACTGATTTTTGGACTCAGTCTCCATGCCCAAGACACCTTTTCAATTATTGCAGTTGATCCAGAAACAGGAGATATTGGTTCGGCAGGGGCCTCATGCATCAACCTCAATAACAGCAATTGGGATCAATGGATTACCGATATCATACCAGGACGCGGTGGAGTTAACTCCCAGGCTTATGTCTGTATACCAAATGTGAATCTGGCTAATGCCATGGACCGCATGAGTGCTGGAGATAGTCCTCAGGAGATTATCGACTGGCTCATGCTCAATGATGCTTGCGGCTCGCAAAACTTTAATCCAGAATATCGTCAATATGGTATTGTAGATTTTGATTTGGGGGGCAATCCAAGAAGTGCAGGGTTTACAGGTAGCCTTACCGACGACTACAAAGAAGATCGACAGGGACTAACCTACAGTATTCAGGGAAATATTCTTTTGGACCAAAGTGTGATCGATCAAATGGAGGCGAATTTTAACAATACTACAGGAACTCTTGCAGATCGACTTATGGCAGCATTACAAGGCGCAAATTTTCCTGGTGCAGACAGTCGTTGTTTGGCCAGTGGAACATCTTCACGTGCCGCTTATATGGTAGTTTATCATGCCGATGACACCCCTGGAGAACCTTATTTGCGTTTGGTAGTACCGGCCCAAAGCCCGGGTATAGAGCCCATTGACTTATTACAAGGGTTGTATGATGATTTCACGACTTTAGGTGTTGGTGATCAGCCATCCCTTGAGGCCTTGCGTCTTTGGCCCAATCCAGCAGAAGAGCGCATAAATCTTGAAATCCCTAGTGAAGTGATTCTTCAAGAGGTGGAAGTGCGTAATGTTCTAGGGCAAAAGCAGAGTATTGTTGTAGACGGTAACTCTTTTGGGGTGAGCCAATTGACTTCGGGCTTATACATTGTGCGGGTTTATACCTCAAAAGGCAAGCATGTGTTGCGTTTTGTAAAATCTTAAATTCTCAAAAGAATATCCTAAAAGCCTAAGGCATTTCAAGTTTCCTGGGTTTATATCTTTTGAAGATTTAGCCTGAAAATGGGTCCGGACAGCTGTTTTGCTAACTTAGCTCGATCAAAATTCGTGCGGTTTAATTTTTCGGTGCAGAATAGCGACGCATCTGATTCAACTCCTCCTCTTTTTTCAGTTCTTCCTTAGAAATAACTTTCAAAAACGAAGGGTGCTGTTCGATAGCATACTCGAGTTTCTCTACGATTTGATCAATAGTATCATTCTCATAATCAATGGCTAAAGGCGCTTTGATTTCCATAGATTGAAGAATACCTCGTTTTTTGATACGGATACCTTTTTTGTCAAAGGATCGTCGGAATCCATCGATAACAATCGGTACGACTATTGGTTTGTTATGCTTGATTATGTGTGCTGTTCCACGGCGAATGGGCCTCCATGGAGTTGTGGTCCCTTGCGGGAAGGTTATTACCCATCCATCAGCTAAGGCCCGATTAATGTTGTGGAGATCGCTCATTTTTACCTGACGATTAACGTCTTTTCCCTCTGAGCGCCATGTTCTATCAATGCTTACAGAACCCGCATATGCCAAAATCTTCGGGAGTAAACCTGCTTGCATGGTTTCACGAGCGGCCACAAAATATAGATTCAATTTAGGATGCCACAGATAACCTACATTTTTAATATTGTCTACACGCCCACTCAGACTCGCATTAAAAACATGAAACATGGCCACTACATCGGCAAAATAGGTTTGGTGATTGGAAACAAATAACACATTGGTATCGGGCAGGTTCTTGATGATTTCACTGCCCTCAATCTGTAATTGATTAAAACCCTTAAAACGTCTATGGGTCGCGGAACCTAAAATTCTAATGAGCCATTTCTTCAGAAACAGGATATGCCCAAAAGGATTTCTTTTAAATAAGCCCATATCCGGAGGTTAGTTGTTCATAGGAAACAAATATATAAAAATGCTATGAGATGATTTCACCCAGAGTTTGGCGCATTTCATAAAGCATCATGGCAGTGGCTCCCCAAACTCTATTGCCCTGAAAATCAAATACTGGCATTTCCATTACTCCTCTTTCTGGAGCAT
Source organism: Candidatus Rokuibacteriota bacterium (assembly GCA_900299425.1). Classification (GTDB taxonomy): domain Bacteria; phylum Bacteroidota; class Bacteroidia; order Flavobacteriales; family Flavobacteriaceae; genus BACL21. The sequence continues at coordinate 2,665 of OMJU01000123.1, read as the reverse complement.
CTATGACCTCCATGCTTATGAGCTTTTCATTGAACAAATCGGTCATGGGTACATGAATTAAGCCCGCCACTTCCTCATGCTGCATGACAAATTCTGGACGATAATCTACCAACCCCATGAAAGGCTTGACCCAAAAATCACTGGGCGGTATATAGAGCTCACTCATGGCTTTAAATAATTTAATGGAACTGCGGGGCACCCCAATTTCCTCCTCACACTCACGCAATGCGGTATCGCCCATAGTATTATCCTCTGGGTCCTTACGCCCTCCAGGAAAAGCGACTTGCCCCGAATGAGGTCCCTTTGATTTTTGGCGGCGGATCAAAACAAAATGCACCATACCCTGGACGTCAGGGAAAAACAAGCACAATACCCCAGCCCAACGTATGTGGTCTGGCCTAGGGACGAGCCCCTTATGCCCGAAATGCCCGGGCAGAGGGATTTTTTCTATTTTTGTAAGTGCTGAAGCAAATGATTTAAAATCCATAGTGCATGCGTCATTTGACCATATTTTTATGTTTAATTACCCTTGGATGTACAGGTCCGAATCCCTCAACCCAAAAGCAAGGTCAGCCCCCACAAGATAATCTAAAACCCATTGACGGCCAAGAGCAGACAACTACGCCAATAACTTTACAGTCAACAGTTGACGCGCAGCGTGAAGTTTCCGCAAAACTGCCAGTTTTGACACAAGATAATGTTGTCGCGCTGCTCACTGAATTTGGTCGGCAAAATCCACACAACAAGGTTCTGATAAAAACCAGTTATGGTGATATAAAAATTGAATTGTTTGAAGAAACACCGTTGCACCGGGCTAATTTTCTATATCTGATACAACAGGACTATTTTAAAGACACTTTTTTTCACAGAATTGTCCCTAACTTCATCATACAAGGCGGTAATAGTGACTTGAGGTCTACCCCAAAAAAACGCAAATCAATCGGTCCCAATTATTTAATTCCAGCCGAAATTAACCCCAATCGCAAGCATACCTATGGGACAATTTCAGGGGCCAAAGAATACAGGGAGAATCCAGATAAACTCTCTGCGCCTTATGAATTTTTTATTTTCTTAGGCCCTGATATCAGCGGACGTCACTTAAATGGTAACTATACAATTTTTGGCCAGGTAACACAGGGCATGGATGTGGTAGAAACCATTGCCAATTTACCAGCCGATCAGGGGGAATGGCCAAAATCTAATGTTTATTTAGAGGTTAGTCTTGATTTGTGATTATCAGTTTTCTTTATGGAAGTTGTATCTTTATAAAAATTTTACTGATGACCATCACTCAACTAAAGTATGTCTTAGCCGTTGCTGAGTATCAAAATTTTACCAAAGCAGCAGAGCATACATTTGTGACGCAACCCACCTTGAGTATGCAAATTCAAAAACTTGAGGAGGAACTGGACATCACTATTTTTGACCGATCAAAAAAGCCTATAGCATTGACCCCAGTTGGGCAAAAAATTGTAAGTCAAGCTAAGCTCATTGTTGATGAAGCCATGCGCATGCAGGATGTTGTGGATCAAGAAAAAGGGTTCATTGGAGGACCTTTTAAACTTGGAATCATCCCGACGGTAATGCCCACCTTACTCCCCATGTTTTTAAAAACATTTGCCATACGCTTTCCAAAGGTACAGCTCAGTATTGAGGAATTGTCTACTCAAGAACTCATCGGGCGCATTGCAGATGGTCATCTCGATGGCGCAATAGCCGCAACACCCCTAGGTGACGAAAGACTGAAAGAACGAGCGCTTTATTACGAACCTTTTGTAGGCTATATTCCGGAGCATCATCGACTGCATCAAAGCAAGTCGATACAAACCAGCGATTTAGATCTAGAGGATATCTTGCTTTTACAAGACGGGCATTGCTTTAGAGAGGGGGTCCTCAACCTGTGTCAAGCCAATAAACGCAACACTAAGGAAGGATTTCAGCTCACCAGTGGAAGTTTTGAAACTTTAATCAAACTCACTCATGAAGGGCTCGGCATGACTCTTTTACCTTATCTACATACACTTGATTTAGACCCAGCACGTGCAAAAAACCTGCGACATTTTACTGCGCCAGTACCTGCACGCGAGATCTCTTTGATTTATCCCAGCAGTGCCTTAAAAATGCACATTATTGAAGCCTTACACGGGGTAATCTCAGGGATCATACGCGGTGCAATAAAGTTTCAAGAAGTAAAAATTATCAGCCCAATCTAGAAGCCCGCAATGCACGGGGTTAACTGTGGATGTTTTTTCACCCAGCTGGTCAACCAAATTCGTAATTCTTCTAATTCATAAGGGAAAAGCAATTGCTTGGCTTTACGCAATTCTGCTGCAAACAATTGAACATCAAAACTGACTTTTTCAAGCACAGCCTGAGTGTAACGATACATCGCTCGAGGCATAATAAGAGGTTTTAGTTAGGTTGAAATATCAAATATTTCGCTTCAAAAATACAAAAAAAGAATTTTACTATTGAAGACCTCTAGCCCTAACAGACCAATTAAATGTAAATTCTGAGACAATGTCCCCTTTTGCATCCTTACCGACCACATTTAATTCAAATTGCACCCCTTGGCTTTGGGTTAAGCTTTGCTCTACTCCACTTTTTGCCACCGCGCCATCCAAACAAACAAACTCAATACACCCCGTGGCTTTTTTAGTGAACT
>OMJU01000122.1 GCA_900299425.1 Candidatus Rokuibacteriota bacterium | reverse complement strand
CGCCTTTGCGCCAGAGCACTAATCTCATCCATAGGCGCTAATCCACCATAGAGGTGGGTCGGTAATATCGCTTTAATGTCAGGATCATCGAGCGCGGTTAAAGCAGCGATATCAAAATTAAAAGTTTCAAGATCGGCATCAATCAATACAGGGGTCAGACCAGCCTGTTTTACTGACAAGACCGTAGCCACATAGGTATGGGCGCAAATCACAACTTTATTACCTGGGCTTAGCTTGCCCATTACCTTGTACGCCTCAAAAATCAGACGCAGTGCATCCAAGCCGTTACCCACACCGACGCAGTGCTTGACACCACAATAATGCGCAAAATCAGATTCAAATTTTTCAACGCTGGCACCTAATATCGTTTGACCTCGATCCATAAATGTCCCGAAGGCCACTTCAAAATCTGCTTTATGACGGTTATTGATTTTATGTAAATCCAAATAGGGAATCATATCAGATTTAGTTTTAGATCTTTGTGTCTTACAGTTTCAATCTGGTATTGATTGACCGTAATACAACGGGCACCACAGGACTGTTTCCAAAACAACAGACCTGAATTCAAAAGCGTCCCATTTTCTTCACTTGAGGTATTAAAATCAAAATAACGCCGGCCCTGCGCAAACTCATTGATGATAAATTCATAAGCCAAATCAATGCTGCCGAGCATATTCTTATCACCATCACCCATAACATATTGGGGATGAACGACAGTAGGGGTTAAAAAAACCGTGGTTCCGGCCACAAGTTTGTCTCGATGATAAACCGAGACTTGTTTAATGGACTCTGGAAAACGCGAGGCCAACAATTTGATTTCCTCAAGGGTATGGACCGGCTTGGCCTGGTGTTTTTCTGCTAATTGTGGAATCAGAATTGTACGCCAAAACCCCTCAAAATTATCGTCACAAACCACCTTCAATTCGTGGCGTCTGGCACGATTGAGTCCTTCCCTTCTATTTTTTTCAAAGCCTAAGGCACTATCGTAATCAATCACTAAGGCCACATCCTTTTTAATGCATTTAGCCTCGGCCAAGTATAAAAAATAATCTAATTCGTCACTGGGTACTTGAGCGTATATGCGCGGAATGTCTTTTAGATTTAAGGCACTCATGCCTTGGCTATGAGCATAGGCCAAAGCCGATTTAAAACAGTCAAAGGCCTCATCAAATTTTATCTTTCTATGCCATACAAAACCGCCATAAGTCAATCCTTGATGGGCATATAAAACCTCATCCTTCTGATGGGCCGGGACCACTGCGCGTAATTTGTGGTCCTGATAAATCATTAAAGAATGGTCAGAAAAACGATCCTGGTGATAGTCCATAAACTCCCTTTGTAGGATGAATGTGCCATTTTTGCTTTTAGATACAAAGGCATCCCACTCATTGGCTAGTTGGGCATGATATCGTTTGACCTCAATCATGGCTCAACTTTTTTACAAATGACCGCACCGCTTTGGTCGATATATTCATAAACCCCCTTATACTGCACATCATTGAGTATAACATAACTGATATCGGGCTCCAAATCTTTTGAAACCATTTGGTTTTCACCCAAGTGCCCAAAAAGTAAACGAAATACATTCACAGATGTTGTAAAATTAATGGGTTGCTCAGGTTGCATATCTGCTGGCCATTTTATGGACAATTGACTGCTAAAGATAGAGTAAATTAAATCGCGATCCCCCGTTTTAGTATAGATTTGATTGGTGTAGTCAAAGCCTACAAATCCCCCGTGATCGGCTATAAGCAGGATCAGTGCCTGAGGATCGCGCTCCTGGATCATAGCCACAAGTTCTCTAGTTTTGTCCTGTCCTCGTTGCATGCTTTCGAGCCATAATTCCCGCTCCTGTTCTGCGCCAAGCGACATTTCCATACGGCCATGAATATGGCCAGGATTAAAAAACTCAATAAAATAAAACTGCGGTTCGATCCGATCTGTCGACATAAACTCACCCAAATCCTCAGCAACATCAGCCTTAAGATTAAAGCCTTGGCTCAAATAGCCGATATCTTGAAAGTCAAAATTAGTGCGATCAAAACCGAGCTTTGGGTGGTTGACCAGCAAGTATGGCGCTACAGAAAGCAGATTAGTTTGATATCCATTATTTTTTAAAATAGTCAAGACGTGATTGTCCGAGACGACACTTTCACGGGCATCAAGGGCCTCACTAAAATTGTTTCCAAAATTGTAATAATGATGTTTCATCATCATCAGCGCACTATTGGACGACAAAGTCGAGGCATAATTGCTGCGAAAATCAGGGTAATGCGTAAACCCAAATTCTTCTAGTTCACGTTTAAAAGTACTGTCTTGATATTTGTAATAGCCTTTATTCAATTCACTAAAATTGACCATTCCATCGGGCTGGATCAAATAAATATTTGGTTTTAATGCCAGCTGAGTATTCAAGACCCTTGGGTCAATTTCCTTCCAATCTTCCGATAAGCTTAGATGATGCACAAACTGCCCGGCTAAAGGAAATAAAGCCAAAAAGCCCATCAATACCTGTAATACCAGAAATTTTTTGTGATGATGCCCTAGAAAATAGGCATATGCCGCTGCCAAAACTACAATGGCTACCGTAATCTTTCGATGCGGGGCTTCGAGCAAGGTCACTTTGAGCATAAAGAAAAAAAGGCCAAACCCCAAAAAGGCAAGCCACATGACCACCCAGCGCATTCCAAGGGTCCTTTTTAAAATATAAGTACCAATGACGGCAATAGCCACAGGTAACACCAAAAATACCGCTGTAAAAAACACCAAATGCCCCCAAGAATTGACCAAACTAAAGTTGTTTCCAGCATAAAACAACAAAGGATAAAGACCAGCGCAAACCCCCACGATCCATGGACTGAGTGGTCTATGCTTTAATTTATCTATTATTCCAGCCATAGATGAACTATTCTCGAGTTTGCATTAAATAAAGTACACGCTGACTCCCGGGGATTTCCACCTTTTCCTCTATTGTGAAATAACGCATGTAGGCCTGTTCAAATTCTTGTAGATTATAGTGATCAAAATGATTGATAAATTCCCGTTTCCGCTCTAATAAAGAGGCGACCCAACTGTCATCGCGCTTTGGAAATTCAATAACCAAGACCGAAGATAAACCGGCAAAAAATCGAGCAGAATCCTCAAATGGAATATTTCCCGATAGTGTTATATGATGAATTACGGCTAGAGCTAAAACTGCCTCTGGACCCCAGACCTGAAGACGGCTAAGTATAGAATCACGCTCTTTATTGGCCCATCCCAGGGCTGGACTCGGCTGAGCCACATCAAACCACAGCGGCAACATATTTACCTCTTTATTGGCCTTTACCTGGGCATAATTGGAAGCCACAGCATTGTGATCGATGTCGGCCACTACCGCCAAATCTATATCTTGCAGTATGGCCCTTGCAAAAGTTCCATCATTACCCCCTAAATCTATAATTTTTCGGGCAGCGCGACTTCTGATCCACTTTTGGATTTGCTGTTTTTTAAAATCAAACGACTGGGGTTGATAATTTGTTTTATTGTAATAATCACCCCACTCCGTTTGCTCCTTAAGTTCAAGTTTATTGATGTAATCATATAATGAGCGCAATAGGTTGCGCAAGCTCTTTTTAGAAAGTTTTATACTCCTTGATTTTGGGGTATATTCATCTTTGTGTTTGGCCTCCATTTTGGCCATAAGATGAATGTTGGTATACAATGTCGGGCTCAATTTACTGCGCCCTGGTAACATTGAGGCGGCGAGCGCTGCAGGAATTCCATCAATATGGGTTTGCATCATTTTCAGCGCTTCTGCTCCATGGTAATGGGCCAAGACAAGCGGAGCCAAAAAGTGTCCTATAAACTGCTTATAAGCCCGCCAAGGACTGTCTTTTTGATAAAGATCAAAGGATAAAGTATCTATAAAAATGGGCTTTCCTCGATGAAAAGTCACATTATAGGCCGAGGCATCTTTGAGTGAAAAATCGCGGTCCAAGGCGTAATTTTGGAGCTTTAGCGTCAACAGAGCCGCCTGTTTATACTGCTCAAAACTCCATTCATAGGGATAAGTCATGAGCTCAATTTGCTCTGGCAGTAAGATGATTGACTGATCAGAACGCTCCTGTTCTACGTGTGGAATTAGCATTTTGGCCTTAAACAAAGGCGCAAAAAAATCAGCCTTACACAAGGCATCGTATACCGGAAAATAAATGGGGTTGATGACTCTTTTAAACGAAGAACCGTCCTGAACAATATATCCAGAGGGGTCGCGGAAAGAGGCTTGATGTCTATGAGCCTTGCTCTTCATTGGGTTGTTTTTCGTCCTGCTCAAAATCCATGGTGTCAATACCATCTTTTTGAGACTTGGTCAGACCAAAAAACGATTTCACCTTGTACATAAAGTTTTTTGAAAACAAAACGATACCGGCAGCGGCAGCCACTATGGCTTGAACGAGCATAGCCCCCAAGCCTGGATCAAAGTAAAGAAACATCATTGAAAAATAGCCCATCATCACTCTTATTGGTCCTTAATCACAAAATAAATAAAAATGCAGGACTTAACACCCAGAATGCGCTTAAACTTTCATGCAGTACTGCACTCAGCCAATACAAGAATAAACTATGCCTTTGAACGCTTGCGGTCTACTTCCTTGAGCAGTATTTTTCGCAAACGCAAGTAACTCGGGGTGACCTCCACATACTCATCTTTCTGTATGTATTCCAAAGCCTCCTCTAGAGAAAACTTAATCGCGGGAACAATTCTGGCTTTATCATCAGCACCCGAAGAACGCACGTTTGTCAATTTCTTTGTTTTAGTAACATTGACCGCCATATCATCTTGTCGCGAGTTTTCACCAATAACTTGTCCTTCATAGATTTCCTCTCCCGGGTCGATAAAGAATCGGCCACGTTCCTGAAGTTTATCTATTGAATATGGAATAGCAGTCCCGTTTTCCATGGATACCATACTTCCGTTTTGGCGTTCTGGAATTCCGCCCTTCATGGGTTGATACTCCAAAAAGCGGTGGGTCATGATTGCTTCTCCGGCGGTTACCGTCAACAATTGATTTCTGAGCCCGATAATTCCGCGTGATGGAATGATGAACCTACAAACCAT
>OMJU01000121.1 GCA_900299425.1 Candidatus Rokuibacteriota bacterium | reverse complement strand
GCTCCCCCTGCTGGGCTCGAACCAGCGACCCTCTGATTAACAGTCAGATGCTCTAACCAACTGAGCTAAGGAGGAATGTATTTCGCCAAAGCTATTTAACTGAAGGCGGGTGCAAATATAGATTATTTTTTATCCGAGACAAAAATCTATATTTAATTTTTTCAGCCAAAAATCCATCGCACCAAATCGTTTCCATTGGCAAAGAGTACAAGCCCGATCAATAGGAAAAATCCAACCATTTGAGCGTATTCCATAAACTTGTCGTTTGGCTTTTTGCCCGATACCATTTCATAGAGCAAAAACATCACGTGTCCACCATCGAGTGCCGGAATAGGCAGGATATTCATAAAGGCCAAAATAATGGAGATCAGCGCTGTGGTCTGCCAAAAACTCAGCCAATCCCATTGCCCAGGAAACATATTCCCAATGGCGCCAAATCCGCCTACTTGAGTGGCCCCTTTTTTGGTAAAGACATATTTGAATTGCTTGACATAGTCGGTCAAAATTCCTAGGCCATATGAAGTCCCTGAAGCCAGGCTTTCCCCTAAAGAAAAACTCAGATGGGTGCCTCGATCGAGCCATTGACGCCCGAAGTTATTCAATCCGAGTTGGCCAGTTTCGCCAGTTTTAATAAGCAAGGTGTCGCGTATCCCATCGCGCTCATAGACCAAAAGGTTTTCTGCGCCAGGAGTTTTATCTATCGAATGATTGAATTCGTGCCAATGGGTCACTGCGACGCCATTATTGGCCAAAATCAAGTCTCCCTTTTGCAAGCCAGCAAGTCCAGCCGGAAAATCCGCCATTACTGTATCGATTTCATTGGAACGCATGTATTCAAAAGGCTTGAGCACATCTTGTTGAAACATGACAGTGCCGATATCTGCCGGTAATTCGAAACGCTCGATACTGCCTTCTTTATGGCGTACCGTTAAACTGCGTACCTCTTGAAGAAAGAGTGCCTTATTGAGCTCGTTTTGATAATCAAAAGGCTCGTCGTTAAGCTCTAAAATGAGGTCTCCATTGCGAAAACCGTATTCTTGGAAGAGTTCATGTACGGCAAATCCCTCGGGCATATCGTCTGCGGTAATCACATCACGACCGTAGAAAAATAAAATACTGATATAAATGATCAGCCCCACGATGATGTTTACGGTTACTCCTCCGAGCATGATAATGAGTCTTTGCCAGGCCGGTTTGCTGCGAAACTCCCAAGGCTGAGGTGGCCCGGCCATTTGCTCTTTGTCCATGGACTCATCGATCATCCCTGCGATCTTGACATAACCCCCTAGAGGCAACCATCCGATTCCATAAACGGTTTCTCCGATCTTCTTTTTGAACAAAGAGTATTTGACATCAAAAAACAAATAGAATTTTTCTACCCGGGTTTTGAATAATTTGGCAGGAATAAAGTGTCCCAGTTCGTGCAAGACGATCAAAAGCGAGAGACTGAGTAACAACTGAAGTGCTTTTACAGCAAATGGACTCATATTTTGTTTTGTTAAAGCCACAAAAGTAACGCATTAAGGGAGGTAAAAAAAATATATCCCTGCTGTGCCCTAAACTATTATCAAACTTTTAACGTGATGCCTTGGCAACTGACCATCAGCGGGCTTACCTTTGTTATAATTTTGTTTCATGAAGCAGTTTTTTAAAAAATTCAAATCATTGGCCCTTGCTTTAGCCGTGCTTTCTGTGGTAATTGTGAGTGCGATCTACCAAGCCTTGGCGCCAAAGCCCAAACTCAAGATTTATCAGCCCAATGATGTGCATCCTGATTTGGTCGACACGACTTTGCAACACGTTAAGAAATATCATCAAATCGCAGACTTTGCCCTAATCAATCAATTAGGCGACACTATTACCCATGAGACGTTCAAGGACCGCATTTATGTGGCGGATTTTTTCTTTACCACCTGTGCCACAATTTGTCCGATCATGACCGAGCATATGGGGCAGATCCAAAAGAAAATCAAGGACGATCCTTCAGTGCTTTTGCTGTCTCATACGGTCACCCCCGAAATAGATACCGTGGCTCAGCTAAAGAGATACGCAGATAAAAAAGGGGTTATACCCGGTAAATGGCATTTAGTGACTGGCGACAAAAAAGAAATTTACGATTTGGCCCGCAAGTCATATCTGGTGGCAAAAGACCAGCCCTACAGTCCATACGACCTAGTGCATACAGAGAATTTTGTTTTGGTTGACCCCCAAAGACGCATCCGTGGTTTTTACGACGGCACCGATCCCGAGGCCATTGAAACACTTCTAGAGGACATCGCTATTCTGAAAAAAGAAGGACTTTAGTCATTTTTTAGCCCGATAAATTCCCTACATTTGCATTGTTTAAAATGAATCTAAATAAGGGAATGGCCACAGTAGCAGGCATGCAAAAAGGACAGAAGGGCATCATTCGTGATGTTGACCTCGATCAGATTCCACTCAAACTTCTTGAGATGGGCTGTCTTCCAGGAAATGAGGTCACCCTGATTCAAGTAGCGCCGTTTAACGATCCTTTGTACCTTGACATTAACGGCTCTCATTTGGCTATCCGCAAAGATGTAGCCGAACAAATTCATATCGATCTCTGTTAATCTATGGCCCAACAAATCCAAGTCGCATTATTGGGCAATCCGAATACTGGGAAAACGTCAGTATTTAATCGGCTGACTGGGCTGAATCAAAAAGTCGGAAACTATCCAGGCATTACCGTAGAGAAAAAGGAAGGGATTTGTAATCTATCCAGAGGAAAAAAGGCTCATATCCTTGATCTACCAGGAACCTACAGCTTAAATGCCTCGTCCATCGATGAAAACCAGGTGATTGAGCTCTTGCTCAACAAAAATGATAAGGATTATCCTGATGTTGCTGTTGTGGTTTGTGAGGTTGAGAATCTCAAACGCAATCTTTTATTGTTTACCCAAATTAAGGATTTAAAGATTCCGACCATTTTGGCTATAAATATGGCGGACCGCATGTCCAGAAAAGCCATATCTATTGATGTTCCCGCTTTGGAAAAGGCACTGCATACCAAGATAGTCCTGCTCAGTGCTCGCAATAATGATGGTTTTGATGCACTCAAAGCACAAATTGAGCAGTATAAAAGTCTGCCTATGTCCCCTTGTCTGGATGCCAAGGTAATTGCTCCAGAATATTTTGAACGCCTTGCGAAGACTTATCCCGGTCAAGATTTATACAAACTTTGGCTGGTGATTACACAGGATGTCAACTTCGGGAAATTGGATCGCACCGGAGTCTCTGGCCCTATAAGTTTCCAAACCGAGTCTGTGGCCACGCTCAAAAGATTACAGCAGAAAGAGACCATAAAGCGCTATCAATTTATTAATGACACCTTAAAAACGACCTTAACGGTAAACAAGGAGAAGGCCAAGGATTTCAGGAGTCGATTAGATCGTGTTTTGACCCATAATATCTGGGGCTATGTGATATTTTTTGCCAT
>OMJU01000120.1 GCA_900299425.1 Candidatus Rokuibacteriota bacterium | reverse complement strand
TCTTCGGTTTTTTGCTCAGTCTCTCTACAAGAAGTAACTGAAGCGATCATCGCCAAAGCAGCAAAAGTGATCAATACTTTTTTCATAGTAAATAAATTTAGTGGTTAAATTTTCCGAGGAACAAAGATATAATAATTTATCAATTGAATGCTAGGGAGTTAATGATAAAATTTATTGGAATATTTCCTTATTTTTATTGGAATATTTCCATAATATGTGTATTTTTAGCCAATGAAGCAACAATTATCTATTGAAGTTCGTCGATTTAAAAAAATACGTGAGGACCATGGCCATACCCAGCAATCATTTGCCGCCCTTTTAGGCATCAAGGGGAGCACCGCGGATATAGAACGCGGTAAAACAAAAATTGGCGGTTCTGTGGTCATGGAGTTATTGCAACAGTTTGGCATCAATCCCTTATGGTTGTTTGGTAAGAGTCACGAGATGAACCTGAGTTTAGATCAAACTAATGTTCAGCCTAAAGTCATTGCCGTTAATCCACAAGGGGAAGACACCATTCTGCTCGTGAATCAAAAGGCCGCTGCGGGTTATCCTCACAATATCCAAGATGTGACATGGGTGGGCAATTTACCAGCCTTCCACATGCCCTTACCCGAGTTTCGAAATGCAACCTATCGTGGATTCCAAGTAGAAGGGGACAGTATGCTTCCAAATATTCGGCCACGAGAGTGGGTACTGGGCCGCGCAGTGGGTCATATTGCAGAAGCTTCTGATCAAAAGATTTATATCGTGGTATTGCACGACTCGGTATTGGTGAAGAAATTGGAGAAAATCTCTGGTATGCCACACAAAGTCCGCTTAGTTTCTTTAAATCCCGAATACCTGCCCATAGAAGTCGCAACAAAAGACATTCAAGAGTTGTGGCAAGTGAATAGTAAATTGAGCTTTGGACTAGAAGAGCCTGGAGAAAGCAGTCTGCTGCGTCAATTGCAAGAGTCGATGAATGAACTCAAGGGTCAAATCAACCGTCTTAGTCAATAGGGATTGCAGAGTACAGTGTGTCCACTGACTCGTGTTAGCCTTATTGGGCAGATTCTAGTTTATCGATGATGTGCTGGGTCGCCCCAGAGTTTTCTTGAATGTAAGCTTGATTGATGGCGCCCATCGATTTAAAATGAGTTGGGTTTTCAATCCACTGCTTCATGAGCGCTTTAATTTCATCAGTTTTTTGGACGACTTGAACCCCTTTTAAAGCAATTAAATCGATGGCTTCGGGAAATTTATCATTGATGGGCCCAATCAATATAGGCAGGCCAAAAGCGGCTGGTTCCAAAATATTATGCAGGCCACTATGGCCCATACCTCCACCGACATAGGCTAGATCTGCCGCAGCATAAGCCCGAGAAAGATGGCCAATGGTATTGATTATCAGCACCTCAGCATGACTGAGTTCTGTGGTAATTGTTCCATTGTATACCGCGCAATGCCCCGTAATTTTACTTTGGAGCCTATTGATTTCGTCAGGGTTCAAATCATGCGGTGCAATGATGAATTTAACGCCTTTTTCGGTAAATAAATTAATGGACTCGAGCCAAATTTCATGGTCTTGCGGCCATGAACTGCCCAATATGACACAGGGCTCGTCGGTGATAAAGACCTCAAGAAAATCGAGGGTATTGTCTTGCTTAGTTTGGGCCCAAACGCGGTCAAAACGGGTATCCCCGCTAAGGGTGCACTGATTGATGCCATTGGCTTTGAGTAAGTCCAGTGAGTTTTGATCCTGGACAAAAATATGGGCTAGATTAGCGAGGTGCTTGCGCATGAACCCACCAGCAGGGCCAAAAATCCAGTGATTGGTTTTAAATCGGGCAGCGATCACATAGGTCGGAATACTCCGTTTTTTCAACTGAATGAGGTAGTTCGGCCAAAGGTCACTCTTGACAATATATGCCTCGCTCGGGGCAACATGGTCAACAAACTTTTTCGCGTTACTGGGACTGTCCCAAGGAAGATAGACAACTAAGTCAGCCAACGCGGTTTTCTGTTTAGGGGCAAAACCAGAGGGTGAGAAAAAGCTCAAAACAATCTGGTGGTCTGGATATTTTTGACGCATCCATTCCAAAATAGGTCGGCCTTGTTCAAATTCCCCAAGTGAGGCGCAGTGCATCCAAAGTCTGTTCGGGTTATTTTGGTCAAGACCCCTGAGTTGCGCCCAAGTGTTGTCACGACCATTCCAAAATGCGCGTAATTTTTCCGAGCCTACCCACTGCAGTGGGCGTAGCAGTAGGTGACTGAAAAAGCTGAGTGAATTGTAGATAATTTGCCCCATAAGCCTTAGGGCTAAATTACGGTTCTTTGGCCAATTCTGTGGCGCTTGTCGGCCAATTTTTCGTAGTTTTGACATATTCAAATTGCGCCCTATGAAAAAAATACAAATGGTAGACCTACAGGGTCAGTATGCCGAAATTAAGGACCGAGTTACTGCCTCTATGCAAGAAGTCATAGACACTGCCAGTTTTATCAATGGTCCAGAAGTGCAGGCCTTTCAAAAAGAACTGGAAGCCTATTTGGGGGTAAAACACGTGATTCCATGTGCTAACGGAACAGACGCCCTGCAAATCGCAATGATGGGGCTCGGATTAAAGCCAGGCGATGAGGTGATCACAGCAGATTTTACTTTTGCCGCTACCGTAGAGGTTATTGCTCTGTTAGGCCTTACGCCAGTGCTTGTGGATGTAGATCCTATAAATTTTAATATCGATTTGGCAGCAGTGGAGCGCGCCATTACCTCGCGCACTAAGGCGATCGTTCCGGTGCATTTATTTGGTCTTACTGCAGATATGGAGCCGCTTATGGCCCTAGCCGAAAAGCAC
>OMJU01000119.1 GCA_900299425.1 Candidatus Rokuibacteriota bacterium | reverse complement strand
TCTTTTCTGGCATTATCCGGCAGGGCCTCCAAATTGCCAATAGCATTAAGGCGAATGCCATTTTTTTGCAAAGTAGGGATCTCTTTATCCAAAGCTTTGACCAAAAGTTTCATTAGGGCTTGGACCTCTAGTTTTGGTCGTCGCCAGTTTTCTGTTGAAAAAGCGTAGAGCGTTAAATTCGGAATATTCAGTTCAGCACAGGCTTCTACAATTTCTCGCACAGACTCAGCCCCTTGTTCATGACCAAAAACCCGAAACTTACCTCGGTTTTTAGCCCAACGCCCGTTGCCATCCATGATAATGGCAATATGCCTTGGCAATTTGTCTGGGTCTATATTGTGTTTTGCGCTCATTAGAAATTGCAATAACAAGGCTTTCGTCCAAAGGCGTAGGTAATAGTAACGCCTGTGAATACATACCAATCGTTGTTTGAGGTATCCCCGAAAGGTACATTATTTACGGCGGAATTACCAACATTTGCGCTACCATCTATGGCATCTGTAAAACTGTATCGCGCCCCGACTTCAACACCGATCAAATATTTGGTACCCAAGGTTTTTTTCAGTCCTAAAACCATGGGGATAGCATAGGTGGTTTCACGGCCTACTGGCTCGAATAAAGTACCGGTTTTGCGCAGTGCATCATACCAGGTGTAAGTGAATCCTGTGTACATATAAGGGGCAAAAGCTGGCGCGCCCTCGTGCAAATCAAATTCCCAAAAAGTATATTCAACCCCCAGTGACACCTCGCTTAAAGTGTTTTCAAAGGAGTAGCCGCGTTGGAGTCTTCGCGTATCTTTTGAATCGAGGTCATCGGCAATTATTTGTCCTACCAGATAGGTGAGTCGAAAGGCGTGTCGATTGCTTCTATTCCATTTGGCGATTCCCCCGAAAGTAGGCCCCGCTGGTGCAATGAACTGGGTGTCGCCCACATCACCAATATAGTTTGCTCCGCCCACAAAGGCCCCAAGCTCATATGTTTGAGCATGACCTTGACCCGGGGTAATGAATCCCAGGATTAAGAGTAAAATAATAAGGATTAATTTTTCGCGCATTGAGAGCTTAAAGGGTGCAAATATAATAATTAAGTTTATGGCTCATTTCCCTTTGGGAACGGGCATTGAATTAACTTTTATTTTTATAAAATATTGTAGTCTTAGGCAGATTTACCGTAGCAGAAAAAATTGTGTCCTAATTGGCTGAAAGACGATTGAGAAAGTTTAAGGCTAATTGCGTTTGTCCTATAATTGCGGTGTCCTTTTTGTTTGTTCTCGAATTGTGCTTGCCCTCTAATTGCGTTTGTCTTCACCCCAATAGAGCTTGTCCCTAAGGGTTTTAATGAAGGAAGTTTCGGGAAGGTGGACCATTTTTAGACGAAAGGGGGCTTTTTTTAAGACAATTTCAGAGTCATTAGGTATAGATTCTATGCGTGAATCTAGGGACATCAAATGATGTGTCGCGCCCGAGGATACTTTGAGTTTTACCACACAATCATCGGGAATAATCAAAGGACGTGCATTAAGGTTATGTGGCGCAATTGGGGTAATGAGTAGATTCGCTGATTCTGGATGAACAAGCGGACCGCCACAGCTCAAACTATAGCCTGTGGAACCAGTAGGGGTGGCCACGATAAGCCCGTCGCTCCAATAGGTATTTAGGTGCTCCTCATCCACCCATACATCCACGCGAATCATGGAAGTGCTGTCTTTGCGGTTAATGGAAACCTCGTTTAATGCGTAGTTCCAGCTCTGATCTGCGTTGCTGAGCCCTTGAGTCGAGACCTGAATCAGAGTACGTTCACTCGTGCGATAAGCTCCTGAGATCAATTGGGTGAGTTGATCCGCTATGGCCTCCTTAGGAATTGTCGATAAAAAGCCCAATCGTCCTGTATTGATCCCTACCACAGGAATATTTAAATCGCGGACATAGGTTACTGCCTTGAGCATGGTCCCATCACCACCGACACTGATAAAAAAGTCAAGATTTTCGTCTGGCGTATCTATGATTTCTAGGTGATCAGCATGCGCAATACTTATGTGATGCGTTTCGAGCAAATCCCATAGCTCCCTGATCATACAGACTTGAATGTTTTGGGTAAAAAGCGTCTCGAGTATGACCTCAATAAAATGCTCTGAGCCTTTGTGATAAAATTGACTAAATACGGCAACGCGTGTCATGATAATGTGAGCGATTTAGATATTTAGATACTTATCCAGGTACTCTGAGCGCTCTTTGAGCTGATTCAGCGTGCTGTCTTTTTCGTGTACCGAAATAATATCAAAACCATAGCGTCTTAGCGCTTCAATACATGTGGTAATGGTTTCTGAAGAGACTTTTAAAGTAACTTGGGTGTGGTCATTACTCTGCTGAGAAACAAAGGCCCCAAATAAATGTCCGCCATTGGATTCAAGAATTTGTGTCAATTCGGCCAAAGAATATTCACTTGTTTTGCGTCCCACGATTAAAACCACCCCTTCTGCAGATAAAAATGGTGTGCTATGGAACAAATGCATGATATCGCTGAGCTCGTAATAGCCTTGATACAGCCCTTGCTCATTTATCACTGGCATGATGTTGGTTTGATGCTGGGCAAAGGCTTCCAGTATTTCGAACCAAGAATTTTGAGGGCGCACAAAAAAGGGCGTTAAGGCATATTGAATTTCAGACAAAGCCATATTTGGATCCAAACAAAGGGCATCTGTTTCACTAAGGGCGCCCAGATATAGGTCTTCTTGGGTGACTAAAACATGAGACAATGAGCAATGGCTCAGGGTCTCGCGCACATCAATCAATTTATCCTCAAGATCAAAGGGCTTGTGATCGTGTATGATGAAATTCGTGCAATCCATGGGCGAATTTTTGTGCAAATTACTCAAAATTACCCGCTTTTATCCATGATCAAGTTTGTATTTTTGCCCTTCACAAAATTGTTATGACCCGACTCAGTGTAAATATCAATAAAATCGCCACCCTGCGCAATGCGCGTGGAGGTGATGTTCCTAATTTGATTCAAGTGGCTCTTGACGCGCAGAAATTTGGCGCTCAAGGCATCACCATTCACCCGCGTCCGGATGAGCGGCACATCCGCTATCAAGACGCGGTGGACCTAAAGCCAGTGGTACACACTGAATTTAATATAGAGGGGAATCCACAATCTAAATTTTTGGGCCTCATAGAAAAACTGCGCCCAGATCAGGTGACTTTGGTACCCGATGCCGATGATGCCATCACTTCAAATGCGGGTTGGGATACTGTAAAAAATCAGGCCAAGTTAAAAGAGATCATTGCCGGGTGTAAAAATATTGGGGTGCGCACGTCAATTTTTGTGGCCCCGGACTTGAGAATGATCGAAGGGGCTGCCGCTTGCGGCACCGACCGCATCGAACTCTATACTGAGGCCTATGCGCATAATTATGTTAAAAATCGCGAAGAAGCAGTGGCGCCTTACGCCGCGGCTGCGGTGCACGCTCATCAACTCGGGCTTGGGGTTAATGCGGGGCACGATTTATCGCTCGAAAACATTGAATTTTTTGCTAAAAACGTTCCCCATTTGGCCGAAGTATCCATTGGCCATGCCTTAATTTGTGAGTCGCTTTACCAAGGTTTGGAAGTCGTCATAAAGGGGTATCTCAAAAAACTGACGCAGTGATTTTACACAGTCAAATTGTTGGCTCCGGAAGACCTGTGGTGATTTTGCACGGATTTCTGGGCATGGGAGACAATTGGCGGTCTTTGGCCCTGAGTATGGCCGAGGCTGGGTTTCAAGTGCATTTAGTGGATCAGCGCAATCACGGGCGTAGTTTTCACCATCCCGAATTCAATTATGAGCTTTTAACCCAAGATTTTAAGGCCTATTTAGATCATCACGAATTAAAGCATATCATCTTATTGGGTCACTCAATGGGGGGTAAAACGGCTATGAATTTTGCCACCCAGCACCCCAAATATGTCACTCATTTGGTGGTCGCGGACATTGGTCCTAAAGCATATCCGCCGCATCACCAGGCCATTTTAAAAGCCTTAAATTATTTAGAGCAGAGTGCTCCAAACTCCCGCAAACATGCTGATGCGTTATTGGCGGAATATATTGCTGAGCCGGGAATAAGACAATTTCTGCTAAAAAATCTTTACTGGGCAGCGCCCGAGCAACTGGGCCTTAGGATAAATCTGCAGGCCTTGACGGACAATGCCGACGAAATCGGAGCTCCCCTGTCTGAAAGCGCCACTTACCCGGGACCGACTTTATTTCTAAAAGGGGAGCGTTCAGCTTATATTTTACCTGAGGATCATCCAGGAATGGGCCGTCATTTCCCCAAGGCTCAGGTGTTGGAGATCGCTCGTGCGGGTC
Organism: Candidatus Rokuibacteriota bacterium; assembly: GCA_900299425.1. Lineage (GTDB taxonomy): Bacteria > Bacteroidota > Bacteroidia > Flavobacteriales > Flavobacteriaceae > BACL21. The sequence goes on along the minus strand of OMJU01000119.1, from coordinate 11,474 downwards.
ACTGGCTGCACGCAGAGAACCCTCATGATTTTTTGGCTGCATTTTTGGCATTTGTTCAAGGCTAATGGCACAAAAAACTACCCTAAAATCCATAAAGGCAAATCTTGTGGGGTAACACGAAAAGGATTACTTTTGCCACCTATTTTTAAGGCGTAAACCACATGGAAATCAACAAAAAGAACATTGACAAGCTAAACGCAGTCATTACCTTGAACATTCAAGCCAGCGATTACGAGGCTCAGGTGAATAAGGTCTTGTCAAACTACAAGAAAAATGCCAACATTCCTGGCTTTAGAAAAGGTCATATCCCAATGGGTGTGGTCAAAAAGCAATTTGGGAAGGCGGTTCTTGTCGAGGAAGTCAACAAATTGATTCAGGAGAAGTTAAATAACTATCTCAAAGAAGAAAAAATTGACATCCTCGGTAATCCATTGCCAAGAAATGAAGCAGATATCGTTTGGACAGGAGGGGATTTTAACTTTGAATTTGACCTTGGATTAGCGCCTGAATTTACCGTGGACGTTACTAAAAAAGCCACCACCTACTATCAAATAGAGGCGGACAAGGCGATGATTGACAATCAAATCAAGACCATCCGTAATCAATACGGCAAATTAATCGCTAAAGATAAAGCTGAGGCGGGTGATGAGCTTACTGGAACTTTTGTCAATGAGGCTGAAGAGATTGACCACAAAGCCACTTTTGATCTCGAATTAGTTAAAGGCAAAAAACAGCGTGACGCATTAGTCGGTGCAGCTGTGGGCGCTGCGGTGACACTAAACACTAAAGATCTTTTCAAAGAGCAAAGAGATTTAGAGCGTATGCTCGGAATCAGTGCCGATAAGGCCAAGGCTCTAAAAACAGAGGTTGTTTTTACCATCGCCGAGATCAATAAAAGAGAAAAAGCAGAACTCAATCAGGAGTTGTTTGATAAACTTTTTGGTCCAGGAGTGGTAACCTCTGAAAAAGAGCTAAAAGAAAAAATCAAAGAAGATGCTGAGCGTCAATTTGTACAGCAAAGTGATCAGAAACTCCTTAATGATGTGATCGATACTTTGATCGACAACACAAAATTTGATTTGCCAGAGGACTTTTTAAAGCGTTGGATCCAAAGCACTGGTGAGGCAAAATTCACTGCAGAAGAAGCTGCTGCTGAGTACGAGCGCAGTGTAAAAGGATTGCGTTATCAACTTATCGAAGGGAAATTGCGCGAAGAGCACGAGGAATTGCAAATGAAATTTGAAGACCTTAATGCCTATGCCCATGAGATGATCAAAATGCAGATGATGCAATATGGTCACCCAAACCCGTCAGATGAAGAGGTTACGGGAATCGTGGCGCGTATCATGAGCAACGAAGATGAGGTGCGTCGTTTGAGCGAACAACTCAACACTAAGAATCTTTTGGCCTTCTTTAAAGCCAAAGCAAAGCTAAAAACTAAAAAAGTCAGTTACGAGGAATTCATCAAACAAGCCTACGCTTAATCCTGAATGAAAATACTTATCTTTAAAGCGTTGAACCTGAAAATTTCAACGCTTTTTTCTACTAAAACACTACAGATATAGCATCATGAACTACGCAGAAGAATTCAAAAAATTTGCCATTAAAGATCAGGGCATTAGCAGCACCTATTACGATAAAATTATCAGCAGCATGACCCCTGTGGGTCTGACCCCAAACATTATCGAGGAGCGTCAAATGAACATCGCGATTTTTGATGTGTTTTCGCGATTGATGATGGATCGCATTATCTTTTTGGGGACAGGAATCAATGATCAAGTGGCTAATATTGTTCAAGCCCAGTTGCTCTTTTTGGAGAGTGTGGACTCGAGCAAAGACATACAGATTTACATTAATTCTCCTGGAGGAAGTGTTTACGCAGGTTTGGGTATTTACGACACCATGCAATTTATCAAGCCGGATGTAGCGACGATTTGTACAGGGATGGCTGCCTCAATGGGCGCCGTTTTGCTTTGTGCTGGAGCCGCCGGCAAGCGCAGTGGTTTGACGCATTCACGCGTGATGATCCACCAGCCGATCGGGGGTGCCCAAGGTCAGGCCAGTGATATTGAGATCACGGCCAAAGAGATTTTGACCCTTCGTGATGAGCTTTACGCGATCATCGCACACCACACAGGACAGACGGTTGAAAAGGTTCATGCCGATAGCGATCGTGATTATTGGATGAAGTCAGACAAGGCTTTGGAATACGGCATGATCGACGAGATTTTAACGCGCGACAAAACTAAATAATATGGCCAAAGAAGAGTTGTCTTGTTCTTTTTGTGGGCGTAAAAAAGGGGAAACCAATTTGCTCATTGCCGGTAATGCGGCGCATATTTGCGATCAGTGTATCGAGCAAGCCCATGGCATTGTGCTGCAAGAACACAAACACGAACAGCAACAAGTGCTCGATGGTGAAGTCATGCTTAAAAAGCCCAGACAAATCAAAGCTTTTTTAGATGATTATGTGATTGGACAAGAGCAAACAAAAAAGGTCATGTCGGTGGCCGTTTACAACCATTACAAAAGACTATTACAACCTGAGGACGACCAGGCGATTGATATAGAGAAAAGTAATATCATCATCGTGGGACAAACGGGGACGGGTAAAACCCTCATGGCAAAAACAATCGCCAAAATGCTCAACGTGCCTTTGGCCATAGTCGATGCCACGGTCTTGACTGAAGCTGGATATGTCGGGGAGGATGTGGAGAGTATTTTGACAAGACTTCTGCAGGCGGCTGATTATGATTTAGAGAAAGCACAAAAGGGCATTGTCTTTATCGATGAGATTGACAAGATTGCCCGCAAAAGTGATAACCCTAGTATCACGCGTGATGTGAGTGGTGAAGGGGTACAGCAGGCCTTGCTTAAGTTACTCGAAGGAACCGTAGTGAATGTCCCGCCAAAAGGCGGACGCAAGCATCCAGACCAAAAATTTATCGAGGTCAATACCGAACATATCTTATTTATCGCGGGCGGGGCTTTTGACGGCATAGAGCGGCATATTGCCAAGCGACTCAATCGTCAAGCCGTAGGGTTTAGCGCCTCTAAAAAACAGGCCGGGACTGATCATGAACTACTGTCTTTCGTAACCCCAAAAGACCTTAAAGATTTTGGACTCATTCCGGAAATCATCGGGCGTTTGCCTGTGCTTACTTATATGAAGCCACTGGATGCCGAGGCATTGCGCGCCATACTCACGGAGCCTAAAAATGCATTGATAAAACAGTACATCAAACTGTTTGCGATGGATCAAATTGAACTTAGTTTTACCGAAGAGGCATTGGATTATATCGTGGCGCAAGCTGTCGAATATGCACTTGGAGCTCGTGGATTACGCTCATTATGTGAATCTATTCTCACTGACGCCATGTTTGATTTGCCTGGATCCGAAACTCTGGAACTCGAAGTTGATTTAGACTTTGTGCAAAAGCACCTGAGTCCTGACACTTTGAGTACACTGCGAGCGGTTTCTTAGATGAGCCATGGGCTTTAAGAACATGCATCAATTAATTATTCACCTTAACAAGGCTAAGGATTTCTAGAATTTTGAGGGTATCTCGATTATTGATTTAACCCCAACAATTCCTCAATAAAATCTCGTCGATTGGACAGTCGAGGGACTTTGTGTTGTCCGCCGAGTTTTTCTTTGCTTTTGAGCCAGTCGTAAAAAAGTTTAGATCTCACTGCAATAATTTCAGGGGGATTTAGGGTGATGTTGCCAGCGCGTTTGGCTTCGTAGTCCGAGTTTAAATCTTGAAGTGCTTTGTCGAGAATCTGACCAAAGACTTCGAGATTTTTTGGTGGTGTTTTAAATTCAATAAGCCACTGATGTGCTCCTTTGGTTTTGCCCTCCATGAATATCGGTCCTGCCGTGTAATCGACGATTTCAGCTTCTTGAACTCGAGCGGCAATGCGCAAGGCCTCTTCGGCATTTTCGATGATTAGTTCTTCTCCAAAGACATTGATGTGGTGTTTGGTGCGGCCAGTAATTTTTATGCGGTAAGGCGAAAGGCTGGTAAAACGCACGGTATCGCCAATGATGTAGCGCCAAAGTCCGGCATTTGTGGTGATCACTACCGCATAGTTTTTGCCGATTTCAACCTGATGTAAGGGGATGACTTTTTGATGGTCGGTTTCATAAGTATCCATAGGGATAAACTCGTAATAGATTCCGTAGTCCAGCATTAAAAGGAGCTCGTCTGAGTTGCTTTGGTCTTGAAGGGCAAAAAACCCTTCTGAGGCGTTGTATATTTCGTAATACCTAAAATCTGACTTAGGCAAAAGGTTTTTGTACTGGTCTTTATACGGATCAAAGTTAACCCCGCCGTGAAAATACACCTCGAGCTGTGGCCAGATTTCGTGTAAGTGCGCTGCCCCTGTGGTAGTCAGCACCTCGTTCAGCAAGACGAGCATCCACGAAGGTACACCAGCAAGACTTGAAACTCGTTCTTTGATGGTTTCTTGGACAATCGCCTGAAGCTTGACTTCCCAGTCGGAGAGAAGACTCACTTCATTGCTGGGAGTGCTGCTAAATTCTGCCCAAAATGGCATATTGTCGATCAGGATGGCCGAAAGATCACCGTAAACGGTGCCCTTATCTTCATAGAGTTTTTTACTGCCCCCCAGGCGCAGATTTTTGCCCACAAAAAGTTGAGATTCGGGGTGATTGTGCAGATACACACAGAGCAAATCTTTGCTGGCCGCGTAGTGGCAATCCTCTAGGGCCTCAGGGCTTACAGGGATGAATTTACTTTTTGCATTGGAGGTCCCGCTGGACTTGGCAAACCACTTAATAGGCGTGGGCCAGATAACATTAGCCTCTCCCGAGCGTGCCCGCTCAATAAGTCCGGCTTTGGTGGTGTAATTGCCCACGGGCACGTTGCGGGCAAAATCCGCATAATTGTTAATTGATTCAAAACCATGAGCCATGCCAAATTCAGTGCTTTTGGCCTTTTGGACCAGATACATCAAGAGCTCATCTTGGACCTCATGAGGGTATTTAAAAAACAATTCCATCTGATGGATTCGCTTTTTTAGAAACCACGACGCAATGGAATTTACAATTGGAATTGGCATAATTAACCTATCTTTAAGTGCTAAAAATAGCACTTTTTTATATGGAATTTCAAGGGGTTTTGAGAAAAATGGCCACCCAAATGGCCACGCCAATTCAGTATTATTTGGTCCTAGGAGACCACCCCATAAATATGAATCAATTACTGGATCAAAAAGTGTCTATTGGTTTTGTCGGTTATGAGTGCCTTAACTGCGGCAGTGATGCGCCGATTTTTCGACAAGGCTTTTGCAAGTCCTGTTTTTTTGAGGCACCCCAAGCGGCCGATTGGATCATACGGCCCGAACTCAGCCAAGCCCACCTTGGGATCGAAGACCGTGATTTGGCCTACGAACAAAAGATGCAACTTCAGCCACACGTGGTATACTTAGCTAACAGTAGCAATGTCAAAGTAGGGGTGACCCGCCTGAGTCAAGTGCCCACGCGATGGATCGATCAAGGAGCGCATGAGGCCCTGCCCATAGTTGAAGTGCCTAATCGTTACTTGGCGGGTATCGCAGAGGTAGCACTAAAAGATCATGTGGCCGATAAGACGAATTGGCGTACCATGCTTAAAAATGAAATTGAAGATGTCGACCTTGCGGCGTGGCAGCAAAAGCTTATTTCTTTTTTGCCCAACGAAGTGAAGCCTTATTTGACCGACGCTCAGGAGACCCACCTAGAATTTCCAGTACTCAAATACCCTGAAAATCCCAAGTCTCTTAATTTGAGTAAAACCCCAAATTACGCCGGGGTGCTTAAAGGCATCAAAGGTCAATACCTAATCTTTGAAGATGACACAGTCTTTAATGTGCGCAGTAATGAAGGCCTTATTGTAGGGTTGAGCGTTTAAAAAAATAAATGCGTGAAACTGTGTCGAAAAATCGGGGTAGATTAAGTTGAAGTTTAATCCCTTATAAACCTGTTCAGGAGTAGCTCAAATCAATCTCTTGATGTTTTTCCATTTTGAATCGCTTGCGAAACAGGGCCACTCCGAGGTACATAAATGGGGTGTCGCAGGCCGCTACAAGAACTTTGAAGAGATAACCGCTGAGTAGAAGCCCACCAAACAGGGCCCAGTCGATTTTGCCAAAAAGACAGAGCAAAAACAGCACCGACGCGGTATCCACAAATTGCGATAAAAAGGTTGAAAAATTATTGCGCAACCACAGGTGTTTCCCCTTGGTGAGGTTTTTCCAAAAGTGGTAGAGATGAATGTCGATGTATTGGGCCAATAGGTAGGCGATCATTGAGGCCAAAACGGCCAAAACAGTGGCGCCAAAAACTTTGTCAAAAAGCCCGTTATCGATAGGGCTCCAGTCAGTCGCAGGCACGGCCTGGCTGGTATTGATGATCAGCAGCGAAAAAACGGAGGCGAAGATGCCAGCGGTCACCACCGGATTGGCCATTTTCTTGCCGTAAATCTCGCTGATGAGGTCCGTAATGAGAAAGGTGATGGGATAAGGCAAAATACCCACAGATATCTCAAAGGTGTATAGCCCAAAAAAATCCCAATAAAAGAATTTTTGAAAAATCAAGTTAGACACCACCAGTGAGCAAATAAAAAGAGCCCCTAAAATGATGTAAATGTGTAGCGCCAGGGTTTTGTCTTTTGCGGTCATGGTGTTTTTTTGATTAAACCTTTAGGGATTCCCTACCAGTTGATTATTTTCGCTTAAGGTAAAAGTAAACGATTATCGAGCCACTTCAAAATATTTATATCGGTCTGGGCAGTAACCTTGGGGATCGTATGGCACACCTGCAAAAGGCGGTAGATCAGCTGTTTCTGCGTGTGGGTCATGTGCATCAGATCTCTCGAGTCTATCAGAGTCCGGCTATGGGCTTTTCTGGGGCTGATTTTCTCAATGCCGTGGCTTTTTTGCAGACCGATATGGCCCCTGAGGTGGTAATGCAAGAATTGCTGTCGATTGAACGAGACCTGGGACGGCAACGTCTGGTTAGCACGATCGACGGAACTGCCATAAGCGACGAGCGCGAGTACAGCAGCAGAACCATTGACTTGGATCTTTTGGCCTACGGTGATTTGAAACAGGATAGTTCTGATCTGATCTTGCCCCATCCTCGGATTCAAAATCGTTTGTTTGTGTTGCAGCCATTTTTGGATGTAGCGCCCAGTTGGCAACATCCTGAGCTCAATCTAAGTTTGACAGAGTTGCGCGATCAATGCCCAGACAGCAATCCGACTAAACCCATTGCCCAATGGCTAAAAAACCCGAGTTCGAATTATGATTTTTCGGCCATGCGTTATATTGCCATAGAGGGAAATATCGGCGCTGGTAAAACCTCTTTGGCCCAAATGATTGCCCGTGATTTTAAGGGTAAGTTAATCCTCGAACGCTTTGCGGACAATCCTTTTTTACCTGAATTTTATAAAGATCCTGAGCGTTATGCGTTCCCGCTGGAGATGTCTTTTTTGGCAGACCGCTTTCAGCAGCTGGCCGAACAAAGTGCGCAATACGATTTGTTCAATGATTTGATCATCACGGATTACGATCGATTTAAGTCATTGATTTTTGCCAAAATTACTTTGACCGAAAATGAATTTGATCTTTATCAAAAGTTTTTTCAGCTCATGCACCGCGAATTGGCTCAGCCTCAAGTCTATGTCTATCTTGCTCAATCCACAGAGCGCCTACTGGAAAACATCAAGCAGCGTGGGCGCAGCTACGAACAATCTATCGATGCTGATTATTTACAAAAAATACACGCGGGTTATATGACGTATTTGAATGGTAAAGAACACCAGGCGCGTGTGATCCGTATTGATTTAAGTTCTTTGGATTTTGTACATCGCCGCCAAGATTATGTCCAGGTGCTTAATCTTTTGACGGACCAAATTGCTTAAAGGCTTCCCATAAAACCATTCCAGCGCTCACCGAGATGTTCAAAGAATGCTTTATGCCGTGCTGGGGTATTTCTAATACGCCGTCGCACAGGTCGACAATATTTTGCGCGACTCCTTTTACCTCATTGCCAAAGACAAAAGCTACTGCCGCTCCAGTGGGATTTTGCCAATGTTGAAGATTGGTGGATCCTTCGGCCTGTTCTACAGCCCATATCTGAACGCCTTGACTTTTTAATGCCTCAATGGCCTGTTTTGTCTCGCCCCAATAGGTCCATGGGACACTTTCGGTAGCGCCAAGCGCTGTTTTGTGAATGTCGCGATGCGGTGGTTTGGCCGTGATCCCACATAAATGAATGTGCGCTACCATGAAGGCATCGGCTGTGCGAAATACCGATCCGATATTGTTCAGACTTCGGATATTGTCTAAAACTACATGAATCGCGTGGCGCTCCATGTATTGAACGGCTTCTATGTCTGGCCGCTCTAATTCGCTATTGTCGAGTTTGCGGTGTTTCATAACTACGGTCACAAAAATAGGTTTTTCTGTCTCGATGAAAAGGATTCGGCATATTGAATTTTACGCGACCCCGTTGTGCCTGCTCAGGCCCGTTAGAGACTGAAAAACTTGTAGAGAAGAATTTTCTCAAACTTTAATTAATAATTACCTTAGCCAGTCCAGCATATTGAGCAGTTTATGGCCAAAAAAATCACTCCGCTTATGCAGCAATACCAGGGGATCAAAACCAAGTATCCCGATGCCGTATTGCTTTTTCGCGTGGGTGATTTTTATGAGACTTTTGGTCAGGATGCCGTGCGTGCTGCGGAGATTTTAAACATTACCCTTACGGCACGTAATAATGGTGGTGATCAAACGGAGCTTGCGGGCTTTCCGCATCACGCCTTGAACACTTATTTGCCCAAACTGGTGATGGCGGGCTGTCGCGTCGCGATTTGCGATCAATTAGAAGATCCTAAGCAAACCAAAACTATAGTCAAGCGCGGTGTCACTGAGCTGGTTACCCCAGGGGTGGCTTTGAATGACGATATCCTGCAGCGTAAAAGCAATAATTTTTTGGCCGCGGTTAGTGGCGATCAAAACCTGAGTGGGGTGTCTTTTTTAGACATCTCTACCGGAGAGTTTTTGGTGGCCCAAGGCGATCGCAGTTATGTTCAGGCTTTGCTTCAGAAGTTTAATCCTGCTGAGGTGCTTTGGCACAAGAAAGAACGTCAAGCCATTCAAAAGTCTTCGTCGTCGCAGGGGCATGCCTTTTTCTTGGAGGATTGGGTCTTTCAAAAGTCATACGCCGACGACCTGCTCCTGGGTCATTTTAAAACCAAAAGCCTCAAGGGCTTTGGGGTAGAAAAACTTGAAATGGGCCTTATTGCGGCTGGGGCAATTTTGCATTATATCAGCACGACCCAACATCGGGATTTAAGCCACATCACTAGAATTTCGCGAATTGCTCAAGATGAGTATGTGTGGATGGATCAATTTACCATGCGCAATCTCGAGTTGTTTGGGGGTTCAGGATCGGCCCAAGCCACGCTATTTGGGGTGATGGATCAGACCATTTCTCCTATGGGCGGGCGCCTGCTCAAAAGATGGCTGGCCTTGCCTTTAAAAAATATCGAAGCGATACGTGCGCGACACCAGGTCGTGGGGTATTGGCAGCACAAAGCTGAGTTACGCGCCGAGCTGCGTCAAGCCTTAAAAGGCGTAGGGGATTTAGAGCGCTTGATTTCCAAAACGGCTACGGGAAAAATTAACCCCAAGGAGGTGCGTTATTTGGCCGACTCTCTTACTGCAGCGGGACCGATTGCCGAGGCTGCACTAAACGCCGATCAACAGGCGCTCAATGATTTGGGCGCGCGTATGGATTTATGTCCAGAATTGGTGGCCTTGATTTACGGTCAGCTTCAGGAGCAGGTCCCTGCACTACTCAGTAAGGGTTCTGTGATGGCCGCAGGGGTGAGTGACGAATTAGATGAGTTGCGTTCTATCGCCAATGGTGGTAAGACGCATTTAGAAGAAATGCTGCAGCGCCATCAAGAAGAAACGGGGATTCCTTCTCTTAAAATTGATTCGAATAACGTCTTTGGTTATTACATAGAGGTGCGCAACACCCACAAGGATAAGGTGCCTGAGCATTGGATCCGCAAGCAAACACTGGTCAATGCTGAGCGTTATATCACAGAAGAGCTCAAAACTTATGAGGCCAAAATATTCGGCGCTGAAGAGCGCATTGCGACACTAGAGCAGGAATTGTTTCTCGCGCTGGTGCAAAAAATAATGCCGTATATCAGCGCGGTTCAAAAAACAGCGGTGGCTTTGGCAGAAATGGATTGCCTTATGGGCTTTGCCGAACTGGCGGTCAAAAATAATTATGTCTGTCCTGAGCTTAACGATGGTTTTGCTTTGGACATCAAACAAGGACGTCATCCGGTGATTGAACGTCAACTGCCCGAGGATAATCCATATATCGCCAATGATGTGTTTCTGGATCGTGAACAGCAACAAATCATAATGATTACTGGGCCCAATATGAGTGGTAAGAGTGCCTTATTGCGCCAAACCGCTTTGATTGTGATCATGGCCCAAATGGGCTCTTTTGTGCCGGCAGAGGCCGTTACCATGGGGGTGGTCGATAAAATATTTACCCGTGTTGGGGCCAGCGATAACATTGCTCAAGGAGAGTCTACTTTTATGGTCGAGATGAATGAGACGGCTAGTATTTTGAACAACGTTTCCGAGCGGAGTTTGATCCTTTTAGATGAAATCGGTCGTGGCACCAGTACTTATGATGGGATTTCTATTGCTTGGGCGATCAGCGAATACCTGCATGAACATCCCTCGCGGGCCAAAACCCTGTTTGCTACCCATTACCATGAGCTCAACGAAATGACCCAGTCTTTTGAACGGATCAAGAATTTTAATGTTTCGATCAAAGAACTCGACGATACCGTTTTGTTTTTGCGCACGCTCGTTAAAGGGGGCTCGGAGCATAGTTTTGGGATCCACGTGGCCAAAATGGCGGGCATGCCCGCAGCAGTGATTCATCGATCTGAGGCCATATTAAAGCAACTCGAGTCTTCACGGTCTACGACCGATAACGAGGCCTCGGCTGCCGCCTCGGCCGCAGAATCCATGCAACTGAGTTTTATTCAACTCGACGATCCGCTTTTGGAGGACATCAAGCAAAAGATATTGAATACTGATATTGACAATCTCACGCCCATGGCGGCGCTAATGACCCTAAACGACATCAAGAAGCTTTTGATGGGGGCTTCAGACAAGAAGGGGAAGAAATAGGGGATGACCCTTTATTTTTTTTCGAAAAATTCCCTTTGTATTTATCCTAAATATTTTAAATTTGCTCCCGCCTTCAAAGGAAGGAATGTTCACAAGTAATACGCGAAAATAGCTCAGTTGGTAGAGCGCCACCTTGCCAAGGTGGAGGTCGCGGGTTCGAATCCCGTTTTTCGCTCCACAAAGCCGAACGCGTTCGGCTTTGTGGAGCGAAAAACGGGATTCGAACCCGCGACCTC
>OMJU01000118.1 GCA_900299425.1 Candidatus Rokuibacteriota bacterium | reverse complement strand
GACTATGGATACGGCCAAAGTGGTGATAAGGCTTTGGTCCTCTGATACGGATCTAGAAACCATATCGAAAGATTGGGCCGAGTTAAAACAAACCCATGGCGACAAAAAATGTATTGGGATCATCAATAAAACGGATCTACTCCGGGCTGATAAGGCAGAACAACTTACGCAGCTTACTGAGGCCCAGCCAGAACTCCTGCAAATGAGCGCTAAAAACAAAGAAGGCGTCGAGCAGCTCAAGACCGCCCTACTCGATTTAGTAGACACTGGGGCTCTTATTAGTCAAAGCGCTGTGGTGAGTAATAGTCGTCATTATCACGCTTTGGTGCGTGCCCTAGAAGCCTTGGATAAAGTTCAAGAAGGGATTGATGCCGAGCTCAGCGGTGATTTGCTGGCAATAGACCTGCGTGCTGCCCTATTTGCCCTTGGTGAAATCACCGGAGCCATAACTAACGACGACATGCTCGGGCATATTTTTGCGAACTTTTGTATCGGGAAGTAAAAAAACCGCCCAGAATTACCTCAGGACGGTTTGATGTTTATGAAAAGATTAACCACTACTAACTGTCGTAAAAGTAAAACTTCAGAGTATCCCCTTAGATTATCAATGAATTAAAAAGGCTAACAAAAGATTAATGTATTTTTGTTACTCAATGAATAAGCGCAAAATATATATCGCAGTACTTGTGGTCTCCGTGGTGGGACTCTTTGTGGTGCAGTACCAGTACTTGAATATTGGGCTGAATCTGGCGCGCGTTCAGTTCCAAAAAAACATCAGCAAGGCGGCGCAAACCATCAAAGAAGACTTGTCTACCCAAAATCAACTCACTTTTTTGATCGGTCAAGCCATAACCTTGGATGAAGGCTATTTTACCCTGAGTATGGACAGCATTCAGGACGCCTCAAGGCATTTTCTGAATGATTTTATCACCTATAGACTGGCCGAGCAAGGTATCGATACTGATTTTACCTATCGCTTGTCTACCAAAGACAGTACGGATTATCTGAGCAGTCCCCTTACTGTGGGCACGGCCGTGAAAGAAGACAAGCGTCTGTCCTATCCTATTGAGCTCAAAGGTTATCTCCCGGATCTTATGACCAAAAGCCTGGTGCTGGAATTACAGTTTAGGGATTTGAATCGGTATTTTCTTTTTCAACTCAATGGGCTTATCATCCCGAGCCTGCTGTTTATGGCAGGTATTTTAGTGGTGATCGTGTGGGTGCTGCGCTCTTTTTACTGGCAAAGCCGTATCATTACCACCACCAATGATTTTATCAATAATCTGACCCATGAGCTCAAGACCCCGGTGTTTTCTATAGGTTTGGCCACTAAAATTCTGCAAAAGAAAGTCCCTGATACCGAAAGCTCAGTGGTGGAACTCATACAGCAGGAAACCGAGCGTATGAAAACCCATATCGATAAGGTCCTGGAGCTGAGTCGCCTTGAATCTGGCCGCCAGCCCTATAAACTTGAGGTTACGGATCTACGCGACGACCTAGAGCAGCTCGTCGCGCGCTATACTAAACTCGCGGAACTTGAAGGATTTAAGTTTAGTGCCACACTGCCCGTGGGTCCGATTATGGTCAAAGCAGACGCTGCTCACTGGATCAACGCCCTTAACAATCTTTGGGATAATGCCAGACGTTACGCCACAGAACCTGTAATTGAGTTTAAGGTTGTTCTCTCTGACCAAAACTGGGTCTTTATTCTATCGGACAATGGGCCAGGGATGAGCCCGGAGCAGCAGCAGCGTATGTTTGACAAGTATTATCGTGGGGGACAAAACGACACCCACCGCGTTAAGGGTTATGGACTTGGCCTAAGTTATGTGCAACATATTGTGCGCGGGCACAAAGGCCGAATTAAAGTAGATTCTGCCCTTGGTCAAGGGACTACGATTTCTTTATCTTTGATGGCCTATGAGCACTAAAGCGACCCATTTACTGGTTATTGAAGACGATCCAAATCTGGGGTATTTGCTGCGTGAATACCTGCAGATGAATGATTTTAAGGTGACTCTAGTAACCACGGTCAAGGAGGCGCTTAAGGCCGTGGAGCATAACTATTATGATCTAGCGGTGCTAGATGTGATGCTACCCGATGGCAATGGTTTTGATCTTGCCAAAGCGATGCAGTTCCATCACCCTGCTCTGCCCTTTTTATTTTTAACGGCCCGTTCACTTAAGGTCGATGTGCTCAAAGGCTTTGCATTAGGGGCTGTAGATTATTTAAAAAAACCCATAGACGAAGAAGAGCTGGTAGTGCGCATAAAAACCCTGGTGGCGCGTTTAGGAGCTCAAAATACAGGACCTACGCCCTCAGAAGCAAGCGATAGTGCAGCACATATCCTGAGCATTGGGCGCTATAGCCTGAACACTCAGCTGCAAGAACTGAGATTAGGCGAACAGACTCAGACTTTGTCCAAACGTGAAAGTGATCTTCTGACTCTGCTGGCCACCAATGCTAATGAGCTGGTGGCTCATAAAGACATCCTGGTGCCGCTTTGGGGTAAAAACGATTACTTCAATAAAAAAAGCCTGAATGTGTTTATCTCACACCTGCGCAAGTATCTTCAAGACGATCCCAGGGTGCAGATCGATAATGTGCACAATAAGGGGTTTGTATTACGCACTAGTGGCCCGTAGTATAAAATCCTTGTAAACCCCTGTATTTATTGGCATTATACGTTAAATAACGTCGAAAAAAACGTAAATTACACATGTAATTAAGGTTAATCGAAGCTGGTTATTTTGTCTCTCATGTTAACGAAAGTTAACTTTTGAAAATAACATTGTAACTGGCTTAAAAAATCAAATTCATGGGTAAGGTAGGTTTTCGAATTCGATCTAAAACTGGTGGTCATGTTCCAGTGTATGTTAACGTTTATTTATGTGCCGGTAATCAACTTGAGGCCAAAACG
>OMJU01000117.1 GCA_900299425.1 Candidatus Rokuibacteriota bacterium | reverse complement strand
TTCTGTCAGTTCAGCCACTTCTAACCCTCTTAAGTAAGTTAAACTAACATTTAAACTTGAATGTCCCATAGACATTATTTCATACAGAAATCATTGACAAAACAGAAGATGTAAAATAGTATATCCACTTATTTCCACTAATTTTTGAGAATCGTTAAAAGTTTTTATTTAACTTGATTTTTTATTAAACATATACTTCAAGATTATGAAAAAACTACTTTACCTCTTTTTAGCCCTAACAGTCATTAGTTGTAGTAAAGATGATGATAATGAACCGCAATCATTTTTTGAAAAATATGATGGGGTTGTATGGGAAGAGGAAGAGGATTATGAAGATTATATCAATAGAATTCAATTTAACAACGGAACCTCTGTGTCTGTTAATTATTACGGAGTTGAAGGGGATTATGTTGATTGTGGGGTCGATTTACTTGAGTCTTCTGGAGAATTGATTGAAGTTAATGAAAATAGCTTTGTTTTATTTATTGAGTATTTTGAAGGCGATACGGATTATTCTTATACGGTTACAGTCACAGCAATCGATGGAGGTAGTAAGTTGACTGTAGTTGATTCAGATATTCCAAACGAACCAGATGTATTTAACAGAACCAGCTTAAACCAACCTTGTGACTAATGAAAAAACTACTCTACCTCATTTTAGCAATAAACATTATCTCTTGTGGAGGAGATGATGATTCAAGTGGAACAAATGAACCACAAACCTTTTTAGAAAAATATGATGGAGTCGTCTGGATTGGTGACGAGTCTACAGCAGATGATTCGTATTTTTTAGCGGTCTACAATCAGCCTGAAAAACTTTATTATTGGGAAACTGATTTAGATGGGGAATATTGTTTTCCTGTCACTTTCGGTCAGCCAGACGAATTTGGAGATGTTGTAACCATTATCGAGAATACTTCAAACAATCTTATTCTTACAGTTACAACCAATGCAGGTGAAGAGAATAACATAAGATTAACCGCAGGTAATGAAGGCAGCAATCTAACGGTGGAATGGATTTATGAAACTGGATGGGACGATACGGAAACATATAGTCGCTCAAGTTCAGCGAATCCTTGTCTTTAATCCACACCATAGGCATATCCTCCTCTGTAAGTTCAGCCACTTCTAATCCTCTTAAGTTAAACTAACATTTAAACTTGAGTGTCATATAGAAATCATTGTTAAGGAAGAACAGTGTATAAATTTGTTTCTATTAAGCTAGTTAATCATTAGTTTTTTGTTTAAATTTAGCTTAACAATATAATTTTTATAAAAATGAAAAAATTACTTTTCTTATTAGGCGCCTCATTAATTCTTATTTCTTGCGAGAGTAAACCTCAAGGAGTTTCAATACCAAGTGAGCTCTCAAAAAACGAACAGGTAGTTCTTTATTTTGAAACATTAGATGAGGTTATTGATGAATATGTTGGAATGATTGAAGATTTAGCAGAGGCCTCTAAAAAAAATGAGGGCCCAGCTGATTTTTCAAGCGCTATGAGTGCGTTGTCATCAGTATCAAATTCAACAATGAAAATGACTTCTTTGTTAGAAAAAATTGAGCAACTTGAGGTTGAGGGAGATATTATGAAAGAAACCCTTACAGAACAAGAAATTCGAGCTTTTGCCGACACTTATACTAAGATGTTAATGCGAATACAAGAAGCTAGTTTGAAAATAAATAATTAACCTTAAATTTTTGTATTATGTTTTATTTGTATGCACTATTATTAATTGTTTCTGGCGTTGCCATAGCTTGGTTCGGTCAAAAAAAATATGGCCTTAGTCTCGCATTAACTTACCTTGTAACTTCTTTTATTAGTTATTTTATGGTGTTTTCTGAATTCTCTACAATGTTTGCAGTAATTACAGTTGCAATTGCTTTGGGAATATGGGTTTTTTCTAAAGCATTTACCTATTTCCTTGCTTGGGAACTAATTTTCATTATTCTATGGGTGCCAATATTCAAGTTATCTGGTGGTGAAATTAGCCCTAATTTGGGCTTTATATTAGCTATTTTATGCATTGCCGTAGTTTATTATTTTAGAAAAGTAATTACTAAAATCACGCTAGGGTTTTTTAGCGGATTTAATGTCGCCATTGGGGTATTATCAATAATTTTAATAGAGAAGTTTAAATCTGGCGCTATTTTTTCCGAACAACCTACTTACGCGTTGATAATTCTTCTTCTATGTTTGGCTGGAGGTGTATACTTTCAATTTTCACCATATGCCAATAATAAGTCTTTCGAAAAGGATTCTTAAAAGATTCCCTTAGCATTATAATTTAACGCCTTTTGAGAATTACAGGGGCCGTTTTGTTGTTGAAATGAAAATTTAAGCTTGTGTAACATTTGTATTAAATCAGGGTGCTTTTACGCACCCTTTTTTATTAAACCATAGACATATCCTCCTCAGTCAGTTCAGACACTTCTAACCCTCTTAAGTAAGTTAAACTAACATTTAAACTTTAGCGGCTCATTTTGTCCCTAATCAATTGTTAATAAGTTGGTTAATAAGCCACACGAGAAGCTCATAGGTTAAGTATCAATAAATTGTAACTTTCCTTAAACCAATTAATTAACAAATTATGAAAAATTTAATTTTATCGATTAGTTTTGTTTTCTTCAGTTTGATTGCTTCCGCTCAAGATTCTGCAGATTACAAATTCACCATTATGGGTGACGCTGGGGCTTTCTTTGTTTCTGGAGATGGTTACAGTGGTGGCGCTTTAGATGTAATGGGATTTTACAGTATAACCGAAAAAATCCAAGCAGGTGCGAGTTTAGGAATAGGATTTGGTGATTTAGAGTATGATGCTGCAATTTCCGCTATTGCTCGTTACTTCGTGACAGATGCAATTTTTGCATATGGAGAATATGCATTAACGGATACCGCAGGGGAAGGGTTAACTGCAGGGGCAGGATATCGGTTTAAATTTGGTGACCGCATTGAATTTAACCCTACAGCCGTTTATGGATTAGATGCAGAGGAATTAGGTGTTATTATGGGATTTGCCTTTAGATTTTAAGGGTAAAGTTTATGTGTTTCGTTTTTGAAAGACCTTTCTTAATGAGAGGTCTTTTTTATTAACTAAACCATAGGCATATCCTCCTCTTTTAGTTCAGCCACTTCCAGGCCTCGCAGGTAGGTCAGACTCACATTGATGGAGGAGTGTCCCATGGCCTCTTTAAGTTTCACTATTGAACCTATCCTTTGAAAGATATCAATAGCCCCAGAGTGACGAAAGGAGTATAATGTCTGTCCCTTTTCAAGGGCAGAGCTGAACGTTTTATATCTCCCCCATAGGGTTTTAAAGTAGTCTTTGTTTCTTGGTTCAGGAGAGCTCGAGAAGATGTTGTAAGATGGATCACCCCCATGTAAAAACTCTCTTACAAACTCAGGCACAGGCACAATTCTGTTTATTCCAGACTTATTTCTATTGCCTGAGAGATTTCTCTCTTCGGGGTTAATGTTATCTAAAATCGTTTGCCAAATGAAGCGCCAATGCGCGGATGTACTTCATCAGTGGTATCGGTGCTCAGCAAATAGCGCCCAACACCCAAGAATATTTCAAAAGAAAAACCTTTTTGGTTGATCCATTTTCGACCAGCAGCAAAACCTATAGACCATTGAAATTGATTGCCCTGATCTTGCTCCATAAAGCTGCCATCGCGCAGCTCTACCCATTCAGTATACGGCTCAACGATGGCCAAGGAAGAAAAACCTTCCACAAATAGGCCTCTAGCGCCGTAATCTTTTTGGTCAAAAAAATAAAAACGGTAAAAAGGCGAAAGTGCAAATTTTTGACTGCCATAATTGTCCCCCCAAAAATTCAACAATAAACTCGCCCCTAAACCACTAGCGCTCGAAAGCACGTGTTCATAGGAAATATCTAAAGCTGGGCCAACCATAAGCGTCAAAGCATTGATGCGGAGCTCTGTTTGTGAGACCTCTTCTGTAAAGGTGGCGGAATTATCAATATTATCGGCCTCCTGGCCAAAGGCGTTAAGAACAAACAATGGCGTTAAAAATAGCGCAAGAAGGAGTTGGCGTTTCATAGAGATATTTTAGCAATGTTAATCAATAATCGCGCCAAAAGTAACTGAAATTTACTCAATAATCGTCTTAAAAAGACGCGGTAGCCCAAGACCCTCGTCTTCTGAGGTCATCCAAATCT
Organism: Candidatus Rokuibacteriota bacterium; assembly: GCA_900299425.1. Taxonomy (GTDB): domain Bacteria; phylum Bacteroidota; class Bacteroidia; order Flavobacteriales; family Flavobacteriaceae; genus BACL21. The sequence goes on along the minus strand of OMJU01000117.1, from coordinate 22,426 downwards.
CCTTAGGAGAAGCGATGTGAATTGCCTCTATTTGTGCCGGGTTTACAGGCAAGACAAAGGTTTGCATTTTGGATTGGTCGTAGGGCACTGAAAACTCAAGGCGCAATCATTCGAATAACTGGGCAGAACATTGTAGAATAGATAAAATTAGGCCTCAATAAATAAAGCATAGGCCGCCCTGGCATACCTTAACCACAGCAGTCAAGATTGAGCTAAAATTCGGCCAAAAAATAGACAGATGTCAAAATTAAATTATCTTTGGGGCATATGAAGAGTCCCAAGCTATTATAAAGCGTTTTAAGCATAGTGCTGCTTTTTATTTCCGAAACGGATCTATTAGCTCAAGGACCACCAGTAGAAGGACAACTCCCTATCGACCAACACCTGCACTATTTAATTTTAGCTGGCTTGGCTTTTGGCTGTATTGGGCTTACAAGCAAATCAAGTCCCAGCGTAGCCGCGACTAATACGCGACACATACTTTCCGATAATATCAAACTCAAGATTTACGGCACTGCCCGCGCTAAGGGCTTTGAAATTAGTGTGGGCGTAGGTATAGGGAATGATGGCTACCCCCACGATTCCAGGAGCGCTATCTACCACAGTCAGGCTCACTCCGTTAATGGTTATAGAGCCTTTGGAAACTGTAACATGCCCCGAGTCTTTATCATAGGCAAACACATAATGCCAACTACCGTCCTTTTCTTCAACTAGGGTACAAGTACCCACAAGGTCCACATGCCCTTGAACGATATGCCCATCGAGACGATCGCCGAGTTGCATGGCGCGCTCCAGGTTAACGATGCCACCGACTTGCCATTTGCTGAGGTTGGTTTTATCCAAGGTCTCCTCAATGGCGGTTACCGTGTATTGGTCTCCTTGAATATCGACAACCGTAAGACAAACCCCATCGTGGGCTAGCGATTGGTCGATTTTTAATTCTTGAGCGAAATCGCAACGCAGTGTGATGTGCAAATTTCCTCCGTCTGCTTTGAGCGTAATTATTTCGCCAATAGATTCGATAATACCTGTGAACATGACCTCAATTATTTACCTTTGCAAAAGTAACACCCAGAGCGCTCATATGGCAAAAAACAATCCAATAATTATAGGTATTTCAATTGGAGACCTCAATGGAATTGGCCCCGAAATTGTCTTGAAGAGTTTTGCGGACCCGAGAATGCTGGAATTTTGCACCCCTGTAATATTTGCCAATACAAAGTTCTTGACCTGGTATAAAAAGGAGCTGGAGATAGAATGTCATTTGAATTCATTGAGCGATTTAAATCAAGTAAACCACGGCAAAATCAATGTGTTTAATGCTTGGAATGAATCATTTGAGGCCCAATATGGTAAAATCGACCCAAGGGCAGGTGCGTTAGCAATTGCTTCTTTAAAAAATTCCGTTCAGGCTTTAAAAAACAATCAAATAGACGCCTTAGTTACAGCCCCCATAGACAAGAAGAACAGTCAGTCTGAAGGATTTAAGTTTCCGGGCCACACAGACTATTTGGCCCAAGAATTTGAAGGCTCTGCCTTAATGTTTATGGTGTCTGAAGAGGTAAAAGTAGGGTTGTTGACCGACCATGTGCCTGTGAAAGAGGCCCCGACCCGAATAACAGCAGAATTAATTCAACAAAAAGCCAACGCGATGATGGCTTCTTTGACCCAAGATTTCGGGATTACACGACCAAAAATTGCCGTTTTGGGGGTTAATCCTCATTCTGGCGACCAAGGGGTTATTGGCAGTGAAGATCAAGAAGTGATGGCGCCAGCCATAAATACCATGCGAGACCAAGGGCTACTGGTCTACGGTCCTTATCCTGCGGATGGATTTTTTGGCTCAGGTCAATACAAGCAGTTTGACGCCGTGTTAGCGGCATACCATGACCAGGGATTGATTCCTTTTAAAACCTTGTCCTTCGGAGCAGGGGTGAATTTTACTGCAGGGCTAAACGCAGTGCGCACCTCACCTGACCATGGGACAGCCTTTGACATAGCTGGAAAAAATAAGGCGAACATCAGTTCATTTAAAGAGGCAGTTTTTAGTGCAATAAATATCGTGCGCTCCAGAAATCTGCATCAAAAGTTAACCGCCGCACCATTGGAAAGTTCAATAAAAAAATCGCCTCATAAAAAGAAACATCATTAGGCTCAGGCAAATAAAATTATTTACTATCTTTGCCACCGCCTTTTTTAGGGCCGACGATTAAATTAGTATTGTGCAAATGAAGGAAATGAAAGATTATACCATTCCTTTTGTAGGGCTCAAAGTAGGTCAGCACAAATACGACTTTAGTCTTGACAAGAAGTTCTTTGAGCATTTTGAGTACGACGAATTCCACCAAGCGGACATCAAACTCGAGGTTGTTTTGGACAAAAAACCAAACATGCTAGAGATTGAATTGACCTTTGAGGGATCGGTTAATGTGTCTTGTGACAGAACCAATGAGCCATTTGATTTGCCCATATCGGGCGATTATCATTTTGTGGTAAAATTTGGAGAAGAGACGGACGATATGCAGGATGAGTTATTGATATTGCCCCACGGAGCCTATCAAGTCAGCATCCAGCAGCAGGTGTATGAATCTATTGTTTTGGCCTTGCCCAGCAAAAGAATTCACCCTGGTATCGCGGAAGGCACCTTAAAAAGCGAAGTACTCGATCAGCTAGAAGCACTCAAGCCCAAGGGAGCACAACAAAATCATTTAGAAGATGTTGATCCTCGTTGGGATGATTTAAAAAAACTATTAACGGATAAATAATATTGCGCCATGGCACATCCTAAAAGAAAAACCTCTAAAACAAGAAGAGACAAAAGACGCACCCATTACAAAGCTTCTGTTGCTCAGATCGCTACAGATCCAACTACTGGCGAGGCACATCTATACCACCGTGCCCACTGGCATGAAGGCAAATTGTACTACAAAGGTCAAGTAGTTATTGACGCAGTAGGCGAGGAGGCTTAAAACATGAACGCATAAAGCGCTCAAACAAAACTCTCATTTGAATTAAAGTGAGGGTTTTTTTGTGCACTGAAAATTGCACAAAACCGACCCAAATCGACGTGTTTTTGCTCAAAAATTAGTATTTTTCACCCCGAAAATTGGAATTTTGGCTCAAAAGGCACAACTTTTATTCCAAAGCGTATGACAAAAATTAAAGCAGCCATCACCGCTGTAGGAGGCTACGTGCCAGACTATGTGTTAACGAACGACATTTTGGCAACCATGGTCGACACCAATGATGAATGGATTGTTTCAAGAACAGGCATCAAAGAACGTCGTATTTTAAAAGAGCCAGGCCAAGGAACTTCCTATATGGCCATAAAGGCTGCTCAGCAACTTTTAGATAAAGCCAAGGTAGACCCCAAGGACATAGATTTATTGATCATGGCCACAGCCACACCGGATATGCTGGTAGCTTCTACCGGAGTCTATGTGGCGACGGAGATCGGCGCGACCAACGCGTTTTCCTATGATTTGTCGGCGGCTTGCTCGAGTTTCTTGTACGGTATGAGTACCGCGGCGGCCTATATTGAATCAGGGCGCTATAAAAAAGTCCTATTGATCGGCGCGGACAAAATGTCTTCTGTGATTGATTATACAGACCGTACGACTTGTATCATTTTTGGCGATGGAGCCGGGGCGGTTCTTTTTGAGCCCAATACCGAAGGTCTTGGTTTACAGGATGAATATTTGCGTTCCGACGGAATTGGCCGAAATCACCTGAAAATGGATGCAGGAGGCTCAATTTTGCCTGCTTCCGAAGAGACTGTAGCCCAAAAACAGCATTACGTATTTCAGGATGGAAAGACGGTGTTTAAGTTTGCGGTATCTAATATGGCTGATGCTTGTGGACGTGTGATGGAACAAAACGGTCTGACCAGTGACGATATCAAGTGGCTAGTGCCACACCAGGCGAATAAACGCATTATCGATGCGGCTGCCAGTCGAATGGGGGTAACCGACGAAAAAGTGATGATGAATATTCATCGTTATGGCAATACGACCTCTGCAACCTTACCTTTGTGTTTGATGGATTACGAATCTCAACTTAAAAAAGGAGATGGTTTGGTTTTTGCTGCCTTTGGCGGTGGATTTACCTGGGGCGCAGTTTACTTAACCTGGGCCTATAACGGAGCGTAAATTAGAGTTTATATAAAATAAGACTTATGGACATTAAAGACATTCAGAATTTAATCAAGTTTGTCGCCAAATCAGGCGCTAGTGAAGTAAAACTTGAGATGGAGGACATCAAAATCACCATCAAAACTGGTGCAGTCGCAGATCGCGTTGAAACGGCTGTTTACTCAGCACCACACGCGGTAGTGCATGCAGCACCGTCGGCAGTCCCCGCAGCTGTTCCCGCGGCCGCACCAGCTGTTGATTCAGCACCAGCCGCACCAGCCGCCGCGGCCGCAGAGAATGACAAATACATCACCGTAAAATCCCCTATAATAGGGACGTTCTACAGAAAGCCTTCACCAGACAAATCTGTATTTGTTGAGGTGGGCGATACTGTAAGCCCAGGCAGCGTATTGTGCGTTATTGAGGCGATGAAATTGTTTAATGAAATTGAAAGCGAGGTTTCAGGTAAAATCGTAAAGGTTTTGGTAGACGATTCGTCTCCAGTTGAATTCGACCAACCTTTATTCTTAATTGACCCAGCCTAATTTAAAACCAGTATCATGCCGTCGAAAAAAACGAAAGCCCCAAAAAAGGCCCAAGAAATAAGCATGTTTAAAAAAATATTGGTCGCGAATCGCGGTGAAATTGCCCTTAGGGTGATCCGTACTTGTCGAGAAATGAGCATTAAGACCGTAGCGGTTTATTCTTCTGCGGACGCCGAAAGTCTTCACGTCAAGTTTGCTGATGAAGCCGTTTGTATTGGTCCAGCCCCGAGCTCTGAGAGCTATTTAAAAATAGCCCATATCATTGCCGCCGCTGAAATTACCAATGCCGATGCGATTCACCCAGGATATGGATTTTTATCTGAAAACGCTAAGTTTTCAAAGATCTGTGAAGAACATGGAATAAAGTTCATTGGGGCCTCAGCAAAGATGATCGACCAAATGGGAGATAAAGCCTCAGCCAAAGCCACTATGAAAGCGGCAGGGGTGCCTTGTGTTCCTGGCAGTGACGGGGTAATTCCTGATTTTGAAACCTGTAAAAAGGTGGCCAAAGAAACAGGCTATCCGGTCATGCTTAAAGCCAGTGCTGGAGGTGGAGGAAAAGGGATGCGCGCCGTATGGAAAGAAGAAGACCTTCAGGCGGCTTGGGAATCTGCCAGACAAGAAAGTAAGGCAGCCTTTGGCAACAATGACATGTACATGGAGAAGTTGATCGAAGAGCCGCGACATATAGAGATTCAAGTTATTGGAGACAGCAGAGGAAAAGCTTGCCATCTTAGTGAGCGCGATTGCTCAATTCAACGCCGCCACCAAAAGCTAACTGAAGAAACACCAAGTCCTTTTATGACTGATGAATTGCGTCAAGCCATGGGTGAGGCCGCAGTGAAGGCCGCCGAATTTATCAGTTACGAAGGGGCAGGAACCATAGAGTTTTTAGTGGACAAACACAGAAACTTCTACTTTATGGAGATGAATACACGTATTCAGGTGGAGCATCCTATAACAGAACAGGTCGTCGACCACGATCTGATCCGTGAGCAGATTTTAGTGGCAGCAGGGGGGCCAATCTCTGGCAAAAACTACATGCCTCAATTACATTCCATAGAGTGCCGTATAAATGCCGAGGACCCCTATAATGGATTCCGTCCCTCCCCAGGAAAGATCACGACATTACATGCGCCAGGAGGCCACGGGGTGCGTTTGGATACACACGTTTATGCCGGATATTCAATTCCACCGAACTACGATTCGATGATAGCAAAACTGATTACCACTGCACAAACCAGAGAAGAGGCCATCAATAAAATGAAGCGTGCTTTAGATGAGTTTGTGATAGAGGGTATCAAAACCACTATTCCGTTTCACAGACAGCTCATGGACCACCCGGATTATGTCGCGGGTAATTATACCACAGCGTTTATGAACGAGTGGAAAATGGAATAATAAAAATACCGACCCTCCCTCGTGGAGGGTTTTTTATTTACTTAGATTAGCCAAGCCAAAGCCAAAGTGACGTGAGCCATAATAGATCATATTGGGAATCTTATTTGATGCAGGACATTGACTACCTCATTGTGGGTGGTGGAATCGTAGGATTAACTTGTGCCATTAGCATAAAGACAAAATTACCACAGGCACGCGTAGTTGTGGTGGAGCGTGGAAACTGGCCCTCAGGAGCCAGTATTAAAAACGCGGGATTTGCTTGTTTTGGAAGTGTTTCAGAGATTTTAGATGATGCAAAAAGCCACACCGAGCAGCAGCTCATCGCCTTAATACGCCAAAGAGCTCAAGGACTTGAACTGCTGAAATCAATAGTCTCCCCCAAAGCCATGAATTATCAAATGCATGGCGGGTTTGAGTACTTCTTGAATCACCAGGATGATTTAAGACAGCAGTGTTTTGACAAGCTTGATTGGGCAAACAAACTGGCTCAAGAAGCATTAAAAACAAAGGAGTCAGTTTTCTCTCCTGTAGACAACCTTTTTGGTTTCGCAGGAATATCCTCCACAGGGATTCAGAATAAATTTGAAGGCCAAATCCACACGGGCAAACTCATGGAATCCTTGAGCATAAAAGCCGCTGGGGCAGGAGTTCATTTTATTGGAGGTGTGCATGCACTTGCTCACAAAGTTGAAGCTGGCGGAGTGCAGCTTGAAACAAGAGATCACGGAGTGATTGCCACAAAAAAGCTGCTGCTAGCCACAAACGGATACACCCAAGACTACCTCCCAGGTTTAGTAAACCCTGCGCGCGCGCAAGTTTTGATTACCGAACCTATTGCGGGGCTCAAGATTGAAGGGACTTTTCATTTGGATCAGGGCTATTATTATTTCAGAAATATTGATGGGCGCATACTGCTAGGTGGTGGTCGCAATCTAGATTTTGAAGGTGAGCGAACCACCTCAGAACAGACTACAGACCATATTCAAGACGCGCTAGAGCGCATATTGCATGAGGTGATTTTGCCCGAGGCAAAAGTTACTATTGCGGCGCGCTGGTCGGGAATTATGGGCGTAGGAACACAGAAAAAGCCGATTGTAAATACCTTAACGCCCAATGTATATTGCGGGGTCCGCCTCGGGGGTATGGGTGTGGCCATTGGCGCTGAGGTAGGGCAAAGCCTTGCCGATTTGGCCACAGAAGATAGCTCTATGTGACTTTAGGACTTATAGATTTGTTTGAATCCTACAAAAAAACCAGCCGCATAGGCTGGTTTTTTATAGGATAATGTTCTAAAATAATTTAGACGCTGCTAATTTTTGAACATTAGTTTTTCATCAACTGCACAGCAGTGCTTCCTGAGGCTGTATTGATTTGTGCAAAATAAGCGCCTTTACTGAGGTTGCTGTTGTCAATAGCCAAAGCAGTTCCTGGGTTGTTGAATTGAGCTACTTTCTTGCCTAAAACATCAAAAAGAACTACCTGAGTCATATCGTACTGAGCAGAGCGCACATTCCAAACTGAATTTGATGGGTTTGGCGCTACGCTAAACGAGCCTGCGTTAAAATCGTTCACGCTCAAAGCACCACCACTCACAACTACACTACCTAGAGCAGCTTCGTTGTCAGGGTTTGCGTTAAGTCCGAGTACGTAGAAGCCATATTGAACGACAGCGTCTTCTGCAGGGTCAACATCGGTAAAAACAACTTCGAAATTAGCTCCGTTAAGTGGAACGGTCGCAATCTTAAGAACAGAATAATTGGCATTGAAAACTTTGATAAAGGCTACAGCATCGTATGCTGCATCTAAAGTGTTGCTATTGATGTTCCCTGAAAAGGTTAATTCTGCACCGGCCAAAGAGTTATCTTCGATGTAGGAATTTCCTTCAAATAGTTTGGCGCCTAAACCAGTTGTTTGATCAACCCAATAAGGGTCTGTAGGGTTATCGGCATAAGCGTTAAAGTTTGGTTGAAGGGTTAATGTTCCGGCGGCGGGGTCAACGACAGTTTTGATGTCTGCGATTCCCCATACACCTCCTCCGGCAAAAGCTCCGGTAGAAGGATCGAACCAATTAGCATAACCAAGCCAGTTACCGCTGGCGTCAACACTTACAGAATTTTGAGCGGCAACTCCCATGCTAAGCGCAAGAAGAGCAACCAATGAGAATAATTTTGTTTTCATAAGTAAAGATTTAAAAATTGAAGTTTAAGGATAAAATATAATCGTTTTGTTGTGTTATTGATAAACTCGTATATAGTCGATTTCCAGACTTGAACTGTCGAAATTAGGATCTACATTCCCCCCAAATTGGCCACCCATGGCGACATTGGCAATCAAAAAGAAATCGCTGTCAAAAGGCATTAATTGAGTCACTGCGACTGTGTGGTATGGGTTGCCATCTACAGAAAAAGTGATTTGATCTTCGGTCCACTCTACAGCATAGATATGAAATTCATCAGAAACGCCAGGAACATTGATTCCTTGAGTCACAGCATTCCCTCCAAAATTCCCTGGATAGTGCAATGATGAGAATATCTCGTCTTGATTGTTGCCTACGTGTTCCATAATGTCGATTTCTCCACAAGCTGGCCAAGTGTTAGTCTGATAATCTGAACCCAGCATCCAAATGGCAGGCCATGTTCCGCCTCCTGTAGGCAATTTTGCACGTGCTTCTACGCGACCATAAGTGAAATCGAAATTTTGATTGGTTTTGATTCTGGCAGAGGTATAATTACTTCCCGCAAAGAACTCTGATTTTGCCGTAATACGCAACACGCCATTCTCTACAATAATGTTTGAGGGGTCGTCTGTGTAATATTGAACTTCTTCATTACCCCAGCCATTATTGCCGGTGCCTAAGTCATAACTCCAGTTTTCTGAACACGGCGGACCATCTACATCGAATTCTTCTGCCCAAACCAATACGTCGTTTGCACCACTTCCCGGATTACCGGTCGTTCCAGCACATCCTACAGGACCAGAACCGCCTTCGGGAACAAAAGTGTGATACCAAGCGAGTTGTGCTCCAGGTGGATCAAATGGATCCTGAAGGCCGCGAACAACAAGTTGATCTTCTGTTAGCGACACAATTTCATAAGATGAAGCTCCTGACCAATATGAGAGGAAGCTATTTTGAACAGTAAGCGTTGAAACTCCGTTACTGTCATCAAGCACGACAAAGCTGGTGTCAAATGACACAAATGGGCTCAAATCGCGACATTCGTCATTGTATTGACCAGGGTTATCGTTGGGAAAAAATCGTTTTATCTCAGCCCAATTAACAAATGAGGCCTCATTGGCCTCCATTTGGAAGCGGTAATCACCCATACCGTCATAGCTAAAGATTAATACATCATCGTACATACAAGGATTGAGCTGATTCGGAGTAGCGCTAAAGTAGTTAGCAAAATCCACCGCTGGGTCACCCACACCGAAGTGTCCAGTAGTCCCTGAATCCCAAACCCAGCGCTTCCCTTGGTTTGGTGCCCCAGCCAGGTTCTGAAGAATAACAGGATCAATCATTAAAATAACATCCAGGTCAATGCTTCTGGAGATGGAACTTGCTGCCCCACCTCGACCATAGGCAATAATGACAATGTCTTGGGTGTAAACGCCAGTGTCGGTGTAACGGAAATTAGCTGTTTCTCCAGGACCAATGACCACTGGGTCCAAGTCTGGTTTAAAATATATATGAAATGTAAGTGCATACTCCGCAGTTGGGGTTACAGCAACGTTTCCAGACAAATCATCGGCCACATCAATAGTGGCTTCAAGATTTGTGGGCGCAACAACCGCCCCAAACGGAGTGTCATCATCTTGACATGAGAGTAAAATTAGCGGCAAAGCCAATAAGGCAAAGATTAAATTTTTGTAGTTCATCAGATGCGTTTTAGTTGGCATAATCAATATCATCAAAATAATAAGTTGATCCATCTCCTGGAAGGTCAACAATAAACTCAAAGAACACCACCACAGTGGTAAATTCTGGGCTGGTGTTTTGGCCGGCAAAATCCCAAACGAGTTCTTCCCAAGTATTAGATGTAGTCGTATTAGCGTCTAACTCCACGAAATCACCGTTAGTGTTTTCGAGTTTCAAACGCACGGGGATATCGGCTTTTGGTGACCAAACCTTCATTTTTATTTTTTCAGTGGCGTCAAAAACAACGGGCACTTGTAATGGAACGGCAGTACCCGCATAGAACACAGCGTCGACACCTTTAACGGTGCGGACCACACGGCTACTCGTGTTAATTCCAGTTGGGTCGGGATTCACATCAATATCAGAGTTGGCTCCTTCAAAACCAAAAACTTCATAAGGTACAGCAGTGTTCTCAAAATCAAGAGGAAGTTCTACTACGGCCCCCGGAAGCGTTCCTTGAGCAATATTGTCATAGTAAAAGGTGTCGTCATTGCCAGTGTTGCCGAAATCGAAGAAAACAACGATTTTGGCGTATTCCTGACTCAAATCAAAACCAGAAAAGTCAAAATAAAGGGTTTCCCACTCATTGGCCACGGACGGGAAAGCATCCACTTCCATAGCTATATTTGGATTCGCGGCGTTTTCAATTTTAAGCTTAACCGTGGTGCCGGCGATAGGAGACCAGACATCCATGGAAATGGTGCTTCCTAGAGAAAAGTCGATATTCTCCCCGAGAGGAATTGCGGTTCCTGCATAAACTAAAGCGCCAGCTTCTTTAAAAAACTCGACAACATTTGCACTAGTATTGATGCCAGACGGATCCGGATTCCCAATTCTGGTGTTTACCGCTCCTGCAAAATCAAAAAAGGCATATTCTAGTGTTTCGTCTTCAAAATCGAGTGGTAACAATACTGGATTGTCGATTTCAACGGCAATAGTGCCTTCTAGCGTTTGACTTCCTCCACTTAAAGCCACAACAGTCAAATCATAAGTGCCTGTTTCTGCATAGGTGTGCGTAACAGATTCACCAATCATCATCGGGGTAGGGGTTTCGTCTACTTGGTCTCCAAAGTAAACTTCAAATCCAGCAGCCAAAGTTGCCGTGGCAGAAACACTAATGGAGAAATTATCACCGGCGACAGGCAATACCGTAATTTCGAGGTTTTCCGGCGCTAAAAAAGAAACGACTACGGCCTGCTCAAGCGGCTGTGAAGCCTCTCCATTGATATTTTCAGCAATCAGGGTCGCGGTAAAAGAACCTTCTTGGTATGCGTGCACTGCATTAGTCCCTGGAACTACAGAAACTGGCTCACTTCCATCCCCAAAATCTAAGTTGAATTTTGAGGCGCTCAAGGCGCTAGGGGTAAAAATCACATTGCCCGAGTTATCTGTAGTCGGGGTCACGATCAGGCTCAAATTCGAAGGAATTTGCGCAGCGTTCAAATAATCGAAATTCGCATCATCCGAACTGCAACTCATTACCGTTAAAAGGCTGATGAGGGCAAAACTAAGCGCGTATATGCTGTTGATTGTTCGTTTCATGGTCGTAGTGTATTAGTATCCAGGATTTTGTGCCCAGCGGTTACCTGTAAGTTGTATTTCAATTTCCGGGATTGGGAAGATTTCGTGTTTTCCTGTTTGGAATCCATTGATTTCTTGAGCGGCTTTTCCTTTACGCACTGCATCGAAGAATTGGTGTCCTTCTCCCACCAGTTCTAAGCGGCGCTCAAGGTATATGGCCTCGCTTAAATCTCCACCTGTAGCGGTAATAGCACCTAGACCAGCACGCTGACGCACTCGATTGATGTAAGTTTGAGCAGTGGCATCATTCCCGTTTTCATTATGAGCTTCTGCAGCCATTAACAAAACATCAGCAAAACGAATAGAGCGATAATTGTTAGGGTTGGTCAAATTTTGATCCCCAATATTCGCATCGCCTTGACGCGGGATATATTTACGGTTAAAAAAGCCTGTATGCTCATAACCTTCTGTGTAACTCACTCCTGCGCCACCATTGTAACCTTGATTATCTGTGGCCCATTGTACAATATTTAGAATACCGTAATCGCGACGCACATCGTTTTCATCGTATAAATCGTATGTATCCTGTGTGGGCACGTTAAAACTAAAGCCTGACTCAAACAAAGGGCCATTGTATTGACGAGGGCCATTAAATCCTACGGCCACATTCCCTTCGCTACACTGCAGACAACCGAATCCAGCGCCCTCTAAGTCGGTATATTGTACCTCGAAAACAGATTCAATATTGTTTTCGTTTTCGTTTTCAAAAATAAGTCCAAAATCAGCCATTAAATCATAGGGTCCGGAGTTGACCACAGCGTCAAGCGCTGTTGCCGCGTCAGACCATTTTTCTTGATAGAGATAAGCCTTGCCCAAGAGTGCCTGAGCAGCGCCTTTGGTCACGCGACCTTGTTGCTCTTGAGTTGCGGGTATATTATTGGCCGCATAAATAAGATCTTCTTCGATCTGCGCATAAACCTGTGCTTTTGGCGTGCGGTCAATTTCAAACTGCACCCCAAAAGTGATGCGCTTATCCACAACCAGCGGCACATCTCCAAACCATTTTACAAGTTCGAAATAATAATAGGCGCGCAAGAATTTGGCTTGGCCGATAACATTAGCCTTGCCGTTAAAATCAATTTTATCTTGAAACTCTAGGATGTAATTTGCGCGGTTTACCCCAGCATACATCCAACTCCAAATGCTGCGCAACTGCTCGTTGGTCGGGGTGTGGATCATGTCGTCGATCTGCTGAATACCAATAACGTCGGTGGCGCTTTCTCCACCAGCCAGGGTGTTGGCAGAGGCAATCTCACCAAGCATGACATTTAAATAAGAGGACTGCAACATGTCATAGGCCCCAATGAGGGCATTTTGATAATCTTCCTCAGTATTAAAATAAGTTTCGCTGTTCTGATTTTCAGAATTAACGTAGACAAAGTCATCGCTACATGCTGCGGCTATAAGCGCGATGATAGCGGTGATAAGTAGAACGCGTGAACGGTTGAATGGTCGTGTAGTCTTCATAGTTCTTAGCGATTTAAAGTTTGATATTAGCGCCAAGCAAATAGGTTCTCGGCGTAGGATAAAACCCTGGGTCAAATCCGCTGCCTATCGGCGAGCCATTTGACGAGGTTGGGTCGTATCCTCGGTATTTTGTTAAGGTAAAGACATTGCTGGCGGAGATGTAAACGCGGAGCTTTGAAAGCTTGAATTTTTCAAGCATTTTATCACCAAGTGTAAATCCGAGCTGCATGTTTTGTGCACGTAAAAACGAACCATCCTCCACATAAAAATCAGAGAACACTAAGTTTGATGTCGCCGCTGTAGTAACACGCGGGAACTCATTACTGGTACCTGGTCCAGTCCAACGGTTGAGGTAATACGTGGTTCTGTTAGTAAAACGATCATTACGCTCGTAATTACGCACGATTTCGTTACCTAGAGAAGCGAAGAAATAAGACTGAAAGTCAAAATTCTTATATTCAAAAGAAAGATTAAGTCCCATGGTAACATCTGGGATAGGATCCCCGATATAACTCTTATCCTGAGTATTAATTACGCCGTCGCCATTAAGATCCTTGAATCGAATGTCCCCGGCGCGCGCTAGAGCACCTAAGGCAATTTGACTTGGCGCATTGTCTGCTTCTTCTTGAGTTTGGAAAATGCCCTCTGTTTGGTAGCCGTAATAGTAGCCGATTGGGAAACCTTCTTCCATACGTGCTGGAGGATCTTGCCCGATGCCAAAACCACCACCGACTTCATAACCTACACCATTGTTTACTGACAACACCTCGTTGTCTAGGGTTGTTAGGTTATAATTTACTCCAAAAGAAAGGTCATTGCCAATGTTTTGTTTGTAACCAAGAGACAACTCAAACCCACTGTTGCGCACCGAACCTGCGTTCGCCACAGGATTCCCCGATCCTGGAGCTGTTGAGCCGGTAGTTCCCGAGGTTTGTACCACCAAAAGAAGGTCACGGGTTTCGCGATTAAAATAATCCATCTCGAAACTCAATTTTCCGCCAAGGAATCTAGAATCTACCCCGACGTCCAGGGTCACCTGCTCCTCCCATTTAATATCTGGGTTTGAAATCGCACCAATGGCAGTTCCAAAAAACAGGGTGTTGTCAAAAACATATGTTCCTTCACCACTAAGCAGAGACTCAAATCTAAAGGCCCCAATTCTGTCGTTTCCAATCACTCCATAGGACCCGCGAAGTTTTAAAAAGTCAAAAACTTTCGAATCTTGTAAGAATGATTCATCCGAAGCAACCCAACCTAGAGATAATGATGGGAAGAATCCGAATTTGTTATTCGGACCAAAATTGGTCGATCCATCGCGACGCAATAGCGCCGAGAATAAATACTTCCCTTTATAATCGTATTGCAAACGCGTGAAATAAGATAAAAGACGTGCGTCGAAAATGCGATTGCTTACATTCACATAATTGTCAAAAACCGTTTCGGCATCATCAATCGACAGGTCTTCAAAAGGTTTGTCTGGAAGACCTTGCCCTGTAAAGCCATAAAAGTCACCTGTAGTGCGGAACACAGATGTTCCCAAAAGAGCAGTTAAGTTGTGTGCGTCCTCAAAGGTATTTTCATAGGTCAAAAAGGCATCAAAGGTATAGTCGCGGAAAAATTGTTCTTGCTCGACTAGCGTGCTTACGTCCAGGCGGTCGAACACCTTATCTGCAATACCCTCTACTCCAAAATCTGCAATCGGAGCATAGAATCGCGTGTCTACCTCAGCGTAATTCCACTGATAATTGGTTTTAAAAGTCAAATTAGGTACTACTTTGTATTCCAGTCCAGCAACACCACTGATTTTGTGGACTTGGGTGTTGTTGAATGTTGTTTCGATCTGTGCCAAAGGGTTGATTACCTCTATCGGAAGGTTTTCTGCCCTTGAGTACCCTAAATTATTTCCAGCTACTGGAAGCACAGGGTTCATGTTTAAGGCATTATAGAGAACAGAGCCAATGCCATTTTCTTGAAGGGTTTTTCTTTGGATCCCCGTATACAAAAGCGAACCGCGAAAGGTAAGCTTGTCAAATTGTTCTGTGCTGAAATTAAGGCGCCCATTATAACGCGTAAAGTTTGCTTTATCCCCCCCGACGATTCCGTCTTGGCTCAAAACAGAAGCACCTCCTGAATAAGTTGATTTTTTTGTACCACCATTAAGGGAAATACTTTGGTTGAAAACAGGTGCTTTCGAAAACACTTCTTCTTGCCAATCAGTCCCTGTGCCGAGCACAGCTACACTCGGATAAACGATTGGAGAACCGTTAGCCACAAAAGCTTCATTGATCAATAGACCATATTCGGTGGCATTTAAGGCAGGCAGTTTTCTGGTAGTTTCTTGATAACCTACATAACCGTCGTACTCCACACTTAAGGGAGTGGCTTTGCGCCCTGTTTTGGTAGTGATTAAAATCACACCGTTTGCGGCACGCACGCCATAAATACCGGCGGTAGCATCTTTAAGAACATTTATGCTTTCAATATCCGCAGGGTTCACCACGCTTAGATCCTCGATAACATTCCCGTCGACCAAAATAAGCGGTTGGTTATCTCCATTTGTCGAGATTCCTCTTATGCGAATGTCCGAGCGGCTTCCTGGAGACCCTGATTGAGTAGTAATTTGAACCCCTGCTACTTGTCCTTGAAGCGCTTGTTCGATACGCACAGGCTTTAATTCCTCAATGGTTTCGCTCGAAATAATTGAAACGGCCCCAGTGACTTCTTTTTTGCGCTGAGTACCATACCCAATGACGATGACCTCTTCTAAGGAGGCTGCGTCCTCTGCCAAAGCGATAAAGAACTCTGTTTGAGCACCGACACTCACAGTTCGGCTTAAGAATCCTAGGTAGGAAATAGATAATTTTGCATCCTCGCCACTGACGCTGATAGAAAAGTTACCGTCAAAATCTGTAGTCACACCATTGTTAGTGCCTGCTTCCACAACGGAGGCGCCAATTAGCGGCTCGTTGTTGTTGTCCGTAACTTGTCCGGAAATTTTGACTTCCTGCGCATACGTCGCAATGCTCCATGTAAGAGTAAGAGCAAATACAAAAAATTGCTTCATGGTCTGTTAGTTTGAGCACAAAATAGCAAAGTTTGATCAGTCGGGACCTCTTCTGTAACTATACAAAAATGATACAGCGCCCAAGTTTGGGCAATTCAAACCAGCATAATGCCGCCAATTATTTGATTTTCATAGCGTTAACACAATTGTTTTGTGAATTTTGTTCTCAATAACCTTTGTGATAAGCCGCTAAATTACAAAAAATGTTGTGGTAATGTTGTGTCTTCAGAAAACATTGTAAAGGCCGTCATAAATTAATGACGTATTCGCTTAAATTCACATCTCGCTCTAAATCAAGTTTTTTGCGTAATCTGTAGCGTTTAATTTCGACACTTCGGGCAGAGATGTTGAGTAGAGGTGCAATTTCTTTTGAAGATAAATTGAGTCGTAAATAGACACAAAGCCTCAAGTCATTTGGAGTGAGACTCGGGTGCTTTTCTTTAATTCGCTTAAAGAATTTTTTATCTGCGTGATTAAATGCTTGTTCAAAAAATTCCCAGTCCTCATCGTTTTTAAGGGCTTGATCAATGATTGAAAGGGCAGGCGCTATGACTTGAGTCTCCTCCTTTGTTTTAACCAGTTCAGATTTAAGTTTATTCAGGGTGGTATTCTTTCTGATCATGCTCATGGTTGAGATAGCAAGCTCGCGGTTGCGGGCCTCGATATCTTGCTTAAGCTGCTGATTTTTCAGGGCCATAATCTCTTTTTGAGCAGCCAAATCGCGAAGCTCCAAATCAGCGGTTTTGGCCTTTAGCATGCGATCACGTTGACGCTTGTAGTAACTTCTATAGCTTAGGTTAAGGCCAATAATGATTCCAGTTCCTATCAATATATAGATCATTATGGCCAAAGTCGAAGCATACCAAGGTGGAACAATCTCAAAAGTGTAAATCAATGGCGAGTCCAGGACAAGGCCATTATACATGGTACGCACCTCAAAAGAGTATTGGTCCGGAGGCAAATTATTGATTTCAAAATGACTATGCTCAGACCACTCACTCCACTGATTGTACAAGGGGCTGATGCGATAGGCGTATTGAATATGATTGTACTTACCGTATTCTGGAAAGTGGAAATCAAAACGAAGGTTGTTGCAATCGTAGCCCAGTTGGCCCTTGTCCTCTAATGAAAGTTTGTGGCTGTTATTTTGCGCATCAGTCGCGACAAGCTGGTCGAGTTGCGTCTTGATATTTGGGATTGAAGCACTTTGCGCAGTGATTCGTAAATAGCCCTGCGCATTTCCGTAGATCATTTCATCGGCGGTAATAAAGGTGAGATTTTCATGACCAGCCAGGTCCTGCCTTAAATCCTGAGGCAGACTTAAATAGTTGAATTGATAAGAGCCGTCAATTGGATCTGTGGAGACACCCACGAGATTTTGGTCGGTAAAAAACCAAAGCCTTCCATGACCGTCAGCAATCATTCTACCTGTAGTGTAATGCTCGTCGTTGAACAGCTGGCTTAATTCAGGCACGAGTGTAAACTCAGAGTCTTCGGCACCTTGTTGAAATACTCCATGCTCAGAGGCGTAGTAAATACTGCCTTGATATGATTCTAAATCGGAGTGCAGACCTTTTTTTAATTCTGGAATCAAGCTATAGTTCAAAACATGTTCAAAGCGTTCGTCTATATTAAGTAAAAAGACACCTTTGTATTCATGACTTACCACCACTTGGTTGTCACTTGTTACCTCAAAATGCTTTGCTGAATAGTCAAATCCCTGAATTTTATTTGCAAGAAGCCATAGCCCGTCACTTGTTTTTTTCAATAGGTACAGTCCGTCGTAATTGCCTTGTACCAGCACGTCTTCATGGTTATTTAGGGGCTTAAAATCCCACGCTCCTTGAATATCAGATATTTTCTTGGCGCGTCCTTGATCAATAATGAAAGTTCCTGCGTTATGACCGCAAAAAAGGGTATTGCCTATTTGAGCCAAACTCCATACTTGTCCTGCGGTTCCTGGAACTTTTTCAAATGGCACCTGCTGATTTAAAGGTTTGAAAAAGAGTCCTTGATTGGTGCCTAAGTAAAGGTTGTCTTGAAATATAGCAGAGGCATAGGTTGTCCCCAACTGTCCGTTTTGTTCTAAATAAGGACGAATGTTTGATGCAGCATTAATGCAAGTTATGCCATTATCTAAGCCAGCCCAGATATTGGATTGCACATCTTGATAAAGACTCAGGACGGTGTTATTTTCAATGCCATTACTCCGGGTAAAATGATGCTTTATGGATTGATTTGTCTTGTCTAGAGCAAGAATCCCATCAGCAATGGTGCCTAATACAAGGGCTCCGTTAGGGGTGTCAATTGAACTGTAGACTTCGTATTGGCTGAGGACTTGATTTAGTCCCGCAGACCAGGGCACAAAGTTATTCTGCTCCAAAACAAAAAGCCCGCGCGTTTCATGCACAAAAACAGTTTTCCCATCCAAGTATGCGGCGCCCACAAGTCGACCATTTTGGGTGAGCTCGGATTGATTGACCAGTTGCTTTTGACCATTTTGAACCGTGTACAATCCCTTAGTTAAGTCATGAAAATACAGCTGACCATTCACCACGAAGGCTTTTGAGAGCAGGTGATCTGCCTCAACGATAACTGTATTGTCTGAGGCCAAATCCATCATGATAAGGCGCTGAAGTGATTGAGTCACCAGCCACTTGTCAAAGGTGAAAATCTGCCAAAATTGTTCGTCTTCAATGGGCTTTATGGACCGCTCCTGCATGAGAGAGGTGTATACAAGACCTCCTTTTTTATCGGCTAACCAATAACCAAAATCCATGTAAAACCCGGTATAAATGCGCTGTCCTATTGCATTGACCGAACGCATTACACTTTGGTTTGGGGTGGGAAATAAGGACCAGCGACTGCCGTTATAACGCAGTAGCCCGTCATTATTGGCGGCATAAATTTCATTGTTTGGGCCTTGGCTGAGCATCCAGTTTTGATTGTTTGCTCCGTAAACCTCAGCGGGATAATTGACAACAGGGGGCAGTTCTTGACCTTTACATGGCCAAAAAGCTAATATAAAAAGTGCCGCTAAAAGATGGAATCGAGACATACAAGTGGACTACAAAGGCTCAAATTAAGCGATATTATTCAACAACGCCAAATAGCATTTTCTTTTGGGTTTGAGAGGTTTGTGGTAATTAAAGTAAATGGGGGTCCCATTAAAATGTCCTGAAATCAGATAGTGTGTTCCTTGAAATACAGCATAAGTCACAGTCACGACTAAAGGCGTTTTTAGGCTGGTGCGCTTGAGTTGATGAGGCAAAAGAAACAATTCTTGATCGCCCAGAACGCCTTTGGGAATAACCGAATAGGCCCCAAAAAATCCGGCCAAATAACCACTGTCTAGGGTACTAAACAAAGAATTTGGTACTTCAAATCGCAATAAGGTGTTAGCTCCAAGAACTGCAATTAAATCTGCGTAACCGAGGGCTTCGTAGGCATCATGAGTTGCTGTAAGACAGGTGATGCCTTTTTGTTTGAGATGGGCAAATAAACTCTGCCGCAGCGCAGCGCGCCGAGGCAAATCAATCTGACTAAAAGGTTCGTCCAGCAATAGAATTTCGGGCTCGGTAGCCAGAGCTTTTGCCAGGGCAACACGTTGTTTTTGACCCCCACTTAGCAAGCGGGCTTTAGAGTGTTTAAGCCCTGAGAGCCCCACAACCTCGAGGAGTTCGTCAACACGCTGCTCACTTGCTTTTAAATCAAATCGCGGCAGATCAGTGGCGATATTTTCCGCCACCGTGGTCATGGGCATGAGGGTGAATTCTTGATCCACTAGCTTCATGAATGGGGCCCCGGGAATAAGGCGTGATTCTGGCCCAAGAACTTCCGCCCCAAGCCAACAGATGCGTCCCTTGGGATTGCGCAATAGGCCATAGATTAAATGTAAAAGCGTAGACTTGCCTCCACCGCTTTCGCCCAATATTGCCAAATGCGCCCCTTGATCTAATGAAAAATTCACGTCACGCAGGATGACCTCTTCTTGGTAGGCGAAGTGATCTATGCTAACCTCTAGTGCTTTTGACTGACTCAAAAAATCATGTTTTTAGCTGGTCTCCAACATTTTCAGGCAGTACGCGATAACCCATATGGAATAGGGTAAACCCAAAAATATCGGAGTATTGTTCAATAGTTTTGCTGACGGGTGTTCCTGCCCCATGGCCTGCATCGGTTTCAATGCGAATAAGCACTGGATCGTCGCCACTTTGATTGGCCTGAAGCTGTGCCGCAAACTTAAAACTGTGTGCTGGAACCACTCGGTCATCGTGGTCTCCCGTTGTAACCAAGGTGGCGGGATATGAAACCCCAGGCTTGACATTGTGTACTGGAGAATAACCCAGGAGATAGTTAAACATCTCTTGACTGTCTTGGGCTGTTCCATAATCGTAACCCCATCCAGCACCAGCGGTAAATGTATGATAGCGCAGCATGTCCAAAACCCCAACCGCGGGCAAGGCCACGCGCATCAAATCTGGTCTTTGGGTCATTACAGCCCCTACAAGTAAGCCGCCATTTGAGCCGCCACGAACCGCCAAATAATCACTACTTGTGTAGTCATTATCGATTAGATACTCTGCCGCGGCGATAAAGTCGTCAAAGACATTTTGTTTTTGCATTTGGGTTCCGGCCGTGTGCCAAGTCTTCCCATACTCTCCTCCTCCGCGAATATTGGGAACGGCATAGACGCCTCCTTGCTCTAGCCAAACGGCATTGACGATACTAAATGAAGGGGTGAGACTGATGTTAAACCCGCCATATCCGTATAAAATGGTTGGGTTTTTGCCATTGCGATTCAATCCTTTTTTATAGGTGATGATCATCGGCACTTTAGTACCGTCTTTGGAGCTGTAGAAGACTTGCTCGCTAGTGTAGTCTTCAGAATTGAAGTCTATAGACGGGGTGATAAATAATTCTGAGGCACCCGAGGCTATGTCCATTTTGTAAACACTTCCTGGCGTGGTGTAATTGGTAAAGGAATAAAAGAGTTCAGTTTCGTCTTTTTCAGCCCCAAAACCACCGGCGCTTCCTGGCCCTGGTAATTCGATTTGTCTGATTTCTGTTCCGTTGTAGTCGTATTGGAATACCTGAGAAATGGCATCCACCATATACTCCGCAAAAAGATAGCCGCCCGCGGTGTTAATCGATAAAACGTGCTCTTTTTCTGGAATCACATCTTGCCAGTTTTCAGGACTCGGTGCAGACAGATCTGAGCGCACAACCCGTTTATTAGGGGCGTCGAGGTTGGTGCTCAAATATAGGGTAGTGCCTTCGGTATCGATTACAGAAGTGTCGCTATCACTATGGTCGAGGATAGTGATAAAACCGCGCTCCGGTTGCTCAAAATCCATAAGGTATAACTTGTTGCCCGAAGTTGCATTACTGGCACTGACCACCAGATAGCGCTGATCTTCCGATACCCTGCCACCCACATAACGGTATTTTTCGTCAGGATCACCGCCAAAGATGAGTTCATCCTCTTTTTGATCCGTACCCAACTTGTGATAGTAGAGTTTATGGCGATCTGTTTTTTCAGAAAGCTCACTGCCTTTGGGCTTGTCATAGCTTGAATAATAAAAACCTTCATTGCCACGCCATGAGAGACCACTAAATTTTACATCCACTATAGTATCTCCAACTAGACTCAGGCTTTGGGTGTCCATAACTAAAACTTTGCGCCAATCGCTTCCACCTTCCGAGATGCTGTAAGCTGCATAGCCTCCATCTTTTGAAAAACTTACCCCTCCCAGAGAAATGGTCCCATCTTCTTTAAAGGTATTTGGATCCAAAAACACTTCGGCGTCCTCGGCATTGCCTCCTGTTTTGTAGCGGTAAAGGACGTACTGATTTTGTAGTCCGTCGTTTTTATAAAAATAAGTGTAGTCCCCTTCTTTAAATGGAGCGGTTACTTTTTCGTAATTCCAAAGCTGTGTTAACCTTGATTTCAGCGCGTCACGAAAAGGAATTTCACTCAGGTGACCAAAGGTGACTTTGTTTT
This sequence comes from Candidatus Rokuibacteriota bacterium, assembly GCA_900299425.1. Lineage (GTDB taxonomy): Bacteria > Bacteroidota > Bacteroidia > Flavobacteriales > Flavobacteriaceae > BACL21. Next base: position 318 of record OMJU01000117.1, on the reverse strand, counting down.
GCTCAGCAACCCATGCGCCAGTTTCCTCGCTGCGATCGTCTTCTAGCCAGCGATAAGGATCGGCCACCTGTGTATCAAAATACTGGTCGATGGTATCGACCGTTTTGGTTTGTGGATAGCTAAGCGGACTGAATTCTGGTTTTTGAGGATTGTTGCAGCTCATTGCGAGAATAATAACAGAAAAGAGAACAAGATTTTTCATAAAGTGAACTTTTGACACCCGAAAATACGCATTTTCCGCGGCATTTATAAGAACAAAAAAACCGCCCTTTAAGGCGGTTTTTATTAGTATAAGACAAAAATGCCTTGTTATCCGAG
>OMJU01000116.1 GCA_900299425.1 Candidatus Rokuibacteriota bacterium | reverse complement strand
GATCGAATTGCTTGTCAAGATGCTACCGCTCAGATGGCCCTTTTACAATTCATGCAGGCTGGAAAAGAAAAGGTGGCTGTGCCCACCACAGTGCACTGCGACCACTTAATTCAAGCCAAAAATGGCGCTAAATCTGATTTGCATTCTGCCTTAAACTCAAGCAACGAGGTGTTTAATTTTTTAGAGTCTGTTTCTAATAAATACGGCATTGGATTCTGGGCACCGGGAGCAGGAATCATTCACCAAGTGGTTCTTGAGAATTACGCCTTTCCAGGAGGGATGATGATCGGTACCGATTCACATACGGTTAATGCTGGTGGATTAGGTATGCTTGCCATAGGTGTCGGCGGTGCGGATGCCGTAGATGTGATGGCCGGTATGGCTTGGGAATTAAAGTTTCCAAAGCTCATTGGCGTACGTTTGACTGGGAAAATTTCAGGATGGACTGCCCCTAAAGACGTTATTTTGAAAGTGGCTGAGCTTTTGACTGTTAAAGGCGGTACAGGTGCGATCGTAGAATACTTTGGCCCAGGAGCCCAGGCGCTCTCTTGCACGGGTAAAGGGACCATATGTAATATGGGTGCCGAAATTGGTGCCACGACCTCAACCTTTGGCTATGACGAGTCCATGGAACGCTATTTGCGGGCCACGGGACGTGACCAGGTTGCTGATTTGGCCAATAGTATTAAAGATGATTTAACCGCTGATCCAGAAGTTTATGCCAATCCTGAAGCGTATTTTGACCAAATCATCGATATTGATCTATCGACGCTTAAACCACAGCTTAATGGCCCATTTACTCCTGACCTTGCGACCGAAGTAGGGACTATGACCCAAAAAGCTCAAGAAAATGATTGGCCACTAAAAGTGGAGTGGGGATTGATTGGCTCATGTACCAATTCATCGTACGAAGATTTATCTCGAGCAGCTTCTATTGCACAACAAGCTTTAGATAAAAAATTAAAAACCAAGGCTGAATTTGGGATTAATCCAGGTTCGGAGCAAGTGCGTTACACCGCAGAGCGCGATGGACTATTGTCTATTTTCGAGCAGTTAGATGCTAAAATATTTACCAATGCCTGTGGCCCATGTATCGGTCAGTGGGCGCGTTATGAAGATCCAAAAAATGCACCGAAAAACTCAATAGTGCACTCCTTCAATCGCAATTTTGCCAAACGTGCCGATGGTAATCCAAATACCCATGCTTTTGTGGCCTCTCCTGAATTGACGGCAGCTATTGCTATTGCCGGGCGTTTGGATTTCAATCCATTAACTGATACACTCATAAATGAAGAAGGTCAGGAAGTTATGCTCGATGAGCCAACAGGATGGGAGTTACCACCTAAAGGGTTTGATGTAAAAGATAACGGATATATCGCTCCTCAAGAGGATGGTAGTCATGTTACAGTGGCTGTGGCCCCTGATTCAGATCGTTTGCAATTGTTAAATCCTTTTATGCCCATTACCAATACTGCTGTTCAAGACATGAAACTCCTGATCAAGGCCAAAGGAAAATGTACTACCGATCACATTTCTATGGCAGGACCATGGTTGCGTTATCGTGGTCACCTGGACAACATCGCCAATAATACACTTATCGGTGCGGTCAATGCATTCAACGACAAAACTAATTTTGTCAAAAATCAATTGACTGGAGCATACGGTGGCGTGCCAGATACCCAGCGTGACTACAAAAAAAGCGGTATTATGTCTATGGTTGTCGGGGACCACAATTATGGCGAGGGCTCCTCTCGAGAGCATGCAGCCATGCAACCCCGTCATTTGGGTGTAGCTGCTGTTTTAGTTAAATCTTTTGCCAGAATTCACGAGACCAACCTAAAGAAACAGGGCATGCTGGCTCTTACATTTGCTAACGAAGCCGATTATGACAAAATCCATGAGAATGATCAATTGAGTCTTGTCGATATTGCAGAATTTGCACCTGCACGTGCCTTGACCTTGAGATTGACCCATGCCGATGGTAGCTCAGAAGACATTAAAGTGAATCATTCCTATAATGGGCAACAAATTGAATGGTTTAGATCGGGCTCGGCTTTGAACTTGATTAAAGAGCAGAATCGCGCTTAATATTAGCGTGTCCTTATCCCTCAATTATTGAGGGATGGAGTTTTTTACTCTTGAGAAGAATTTGAGGCTTGTCTCTGCAGAAAATGCCTTACGGCCTCAATATCACTAGCCTGAGTTAAATCAGGGACGTGTTCTTTTCGCTGGACCACCTTTATGTTTGCTTTGTGCTGGTCGATCATCAGTCTAACGGCCGTGGGCAATTCTTTTTCTTGACGTTCCGGGTGTATTGGACAATCTTCAAGAGCTGCCCATAACGCAGCTCCGTAAAATTTCCAAAGATTCATACTCACATTCAATTGCTGTCCTTGAGCGATGAGTCTTTGTGTCGTCTCTTGATCAGGTTTTTCTGTCAGCTCGGTCATGCATTGATTTTGATCACTTACCAGTAGGGCAAAGCTTCTGATTTTGTCTAGTGGAAAATCTAGGAAGTCGCGGTCATACCCAATGAGCGCGTTTTCACTCTTGACATTGATTAAAGCGCGAAAGGCTTGGCTAGAATACAAATTGTCGGCATTACAGACGAGAAATTCTTGCTGGTGTAGTTCTGGAAACTGCAGCATGCATTGTTGTATCGCATCCGCAGTACCCATGGGCTTCACACGCCCCGGCGGAATGTTTTGATAGGCAAAGTCTACGCTCGTGTTTTGTTTTGCGGCCTGCGGGAAAACCCCATCATTAACCCTGTCCCTGTCTTTAGATGCAAAATGTTCTTTAAAGGCGTTGCCTGGTGGTTGAATAATCATTATTACCCGTTCGATGCCGGCTTCAGTGGCTTGGTCGATCAATAAATCTATGGATGTCTTACCATTTTGATCGAGCGGAATGAGTCCTTTGTGGGTATTCGAAGCGGGTAGCTCTTGCGCATGTGTTTGCTCAGAATATTGTTTTTGTGACTGCGATAAATGAATTGCATCAAGAGACTTTTTCATTCTTGAGGAGGCGCCAGCAGCCAAGACAACTAAAGTAGGTTTGGGCTTACTCATGGGTACTCATATTTATAGGCTCAGCCCAACTGTGATGACATCCTTGGCTAATTTTTATTGGATAAGCCGCATGAACTCCGG
>OMJU01000115.1 GCA_900299425.1 Candidatus Rokuibacteriota bacterium | reverse complement strand
GGTTAAAAACTCTGTGGCCCGGGATTTAACCAAAGCCACTTCTTGTTCAGAAAACTTTCTATTAGACGGATAAATCCAGATTCGGGCGTGATCCGGCAAACTGTCAAAAGGCACCAACATGTCGTTTCGTTTAAATTATAAATCGGCGGCTTTGGCAATGAGTTCTGCAACGTCCATCACCGCCACTTTGGCTTCAGCTCCTTTGGCAGTAACGCCATCAGTCATCATGGTATTGCAAAACGGACATCCAGTAGCCACATAAGACGAACCAGTTTCTAAAGCCTCTTCGGAGCGCTCAATATTAATGTCTTTGTTGCCTTTTTCAGGTTCCTTAAACATTTGTGCCCCTCCAGCGCCACAGCACAAACCACGTGATTTACAGCGCCTCATTTCGATGAGTTCAGACTCTAATGCAGCCAATAATGACCGAGGAGCTTCATATTCACCGTTAGCACGACCTAGATAACAAGGATCGTGGTAGGTTATCTTTTTGCCCCTAAAAGTGCCTCCTGAAACTTTCAAACGACCGCTCTCCATGAGATTTTTCAAGAATTGAGTGTGGTGCATTACCTGATAGTTCCCCCCTAAACCTGGATATTCATTTTTTAGGGTATTAAAACAATGGGGGCAGGTCGTTACAATTTGACCGACCCCATAGGCATTCAGGACTTCGATATTCATCATGGCCTGCATCTGAAACAGAAATTCATTGCCTGAGCGCTTGGCTGGGTCTCCCGTACAGCCTTCTTCGGCGCCCAATACCGCAAAAGTTACGCCACTGGCTTGCAGCAACTTAGCAAAAGCTTTGGTTATTTTTTTGGCGCGGTCATCAAAACTTCCTGCACAGCCTACCCAGAATAAAACTTCTGGAAGTTTTCCCTGTGCTTGGCACTCTGCCATAGTCGGTACGTTTAATGCCTTGTCCATAAAAATGTATTAATCGTTAAATACTTGAATGGTTACCTCTTTTTCCACAAGATCCGTGAATTTACCATTATATCGCGTGGCTTTTACCAAATGATTGTCGATCCAATGGTAATTTCCTCCACGGGGTTTGCCCATAAGTAAGCTGTGGTATAAAAATCCATGCTTAACAAGCCATTCTTCGGTCACTTGTCGGTGCTCCTCAGTTCTCGAGGTAAAGAAACATATGATGTGTCCTTGCTCAAACCAGCGATTTAAGGTTTTAAGTGCATCCGGATAAACCTCAGCTGTGGCCATACGCTCGGGTTCCTCGTTAGGAATATCGTCACAAATTGTTCCGTCTATATCGATTAGATAATTCTTGATTCCTTCCGGCAATACAGGGCTTACTGTATGTCCCTGCTCTTCTTTTTTGTTCAATAAATGATCCGTGTTATTGCTCATTTGCTTTTTTCTTATTCATTAATCCAATTACCGCGGTCTTGCTGATTAAAAGGCCAAGGTGCCGCATTATTTTCAATATTACTCATGGTTACATTTAACTCTGATGGGGCCGCCGATTGCTCCATAACTAAATACTGTCGCATAGCCATGATGATCGACACAGGGTCAATACTGACCGGACAGGCCTCAACACAAGCATTGCAGGTCGTACAGGCCCATAATTCTTCTCTACTAATGTAATCATCAAGTAGTTGTTTTTTGTCTCCCTCCTTAGGCAGGGCTGTAAGCCTATCCCGTGTATCCATCATAATTTTTCTCGGGGAAAGCAATTTACCTGTTTGATTAGCAGGACATTCACTGGTGCAGCGACCACATTCTGTGCAGGTCATGGCATTGAGCAGTTGCACTTGCGTCAAATCGGTTACATCGCTAGCCCCAAACTTATCTGGGACTGTTCCCTCTGGCTGCGCCGCATAGGGGTCGGCTGAGGGATCCATCATAAGTTTTACTTGTTCTGTGACAGAGTCTAAATTCTCAAATTGACCAGCGGGGTTTACTCTTCCATAAAATACATTGGGAAATGCCAGCAATATGTGTAGATGCTTAGAAAAATATAGATAATTCAAGAAGCCCAAAATACCGATGATGTGCGCCCACCAGCAAAAACGTTCCACTATATGCAGCTGCTGCGCAGGCCAATGTTCAATAAGCGTATAAATAGATCCAGAGATCCAATTGCCTTGATTCATTTGCTGAAAACTCAGGTCAGTGGCATTCATCATAAGAAACAATCCCATCAAAACCATTTCAAAATAGAGGATCAAATTAGCGTCCGTCTTTGGCCACCCCTTCATTTCTGGGGACAAAAAACGCTTGATGCGCAATGCATTACGGCGCATCCAAAAGACAATTACCGCCACTAATACAAGTACTGCTAAGACTTCAAATGTGCCAATAAGCACTCCATACATGGGCCCAAGTGCTTGGAAAATTCGGTGGGTGCCAAAAAGTCCATCAATCACAATCTCCAGGACCTCAATGTTGATGATGATAAAGCCCAGATATACCAGCAGGTGCATTAATCCCGATACCGGCCGTTTGATTAGTTTAGATTGTCCTAATGCAATATATAAGACATTGCGCCAACGCTGTTTTCTATGACCCACTGGCCCTACAGGACGCCCTTTTTTAATAAGCACTATAAGGCGGCGCATGTTGTAAGTAAAATAACCCACGCCAGCGGTAAATATGAGGGCAAAAACAAGATTAGATAAGCTAGGCCAGGCTCCCATGAACTATTCTTTGTTATCCTTGTTTTTATCCTTTGGCTCTTCTTTTTGTCCAAAAAGTGAGAAATGGACGTAGCGCTTAGGACTTTCTTGGATGTCCTTAAGCAAGTTTTGCGCATCTTCGGTCAAAGTCCTCAAATCATCATATAGACCTTTATCTTGCATCAATGCACCGAGACTTCCCTCGCCTTGAGCCAGGGAGTTCGTGATTATATTTAGGGCGCTAATGGAGCCAGAAAGATCCTTGAGCATTTGAGCGGTATTCACCGCTGCAATGGAGTCGGTAATGGTTTCTAAATTTGTGGAGGTCTTAAGTATGCTTTTAAACGCAGCGTCTAATTCGTTTTGATTGCGATCCACAAGCACATTTAATCCTGTGGCTGTTTGACTGAGCTGATCCATTGCGACACTGAGGCTCTCCACACTCTTGCGTAAATTCTCTTTTGATTTTCTATCCAATACCTGATCTACATCTGAGAGCACTGAATCAACTTTAGTCAGCGTAGAAAGCAAACTTTTTTCAATAGGAGAGAATTTCTCAATAAGACCATCAATCATGCCTGATTCTAATTCACCGCGCAATGTATCTCCGGAGCGTGCCATGACAGGATCATCAACCGCCGGAAGAACCGCTAAATTATTCCCGCCAATAATGCCCGAGGCATATATCTTGATCACACTACTTTTAGAAAACTCAAAATCGTTTTCGATTAAAAAAGTAACCAATACCGCATCCCCCGCTTTATTGGCAAGGCTCAAGTTTTTGACTTTACCCACACGCATCCCATTTATGGTTACAGGAGCACCAGCTTCAAGCCCGACGACATTCTGGTAAATGACGTAAAACTCTTTGGAGGTTTGAAAGAGTTTTGAGTTTTTCATGTACTGATATCCCAAAATGAACAACAAAATGGAAACAACTGCAAAAACACCGGTTTTTATTTCTCTGGAATAGCGCAATGCTTTGAATTTAGGTTATGAACAAATTTAAGGATTATTCATCGATGCGCGCAGGTCAAAACAGCCAAAAATTCGCGGTTTATTCACGATTAATTGTTTAAAACTTCTGACAAGGGCAGGCGTTTATTTTCTTTGAAGGCCACGATGTAGGCTTGGTAGTATCCACTAGCCCGGGCCTCGCTTTGTAGGCGCTGTGCCTGAGTATAATCCCTAGTGCTTCCGTAATAATAACGATAAAGACTCCCCTCTTTACTCCTGCTGATATCATTGAGCCCTTTAAAGTTATAGGATTTTGTGGCGAGTTCGCGGCTGCTTGCTGCAATCTGAACTTTAAAAATCACTCCTGCACTATGGGTATTACTGCTGGATTGGGTGGTGGTCGCATTAGATGATGATGCCGCATTACCCTCACTTGATTGTTCAGTAGATAAATCCTGCTCTTGACTCAAATCTGGAATAACCACTTGATTTTGATTGGCATAATCAATTTCAGTTTTGTATTCCAAAATACTGCGGGCAATTTCACTGGCCATTTCCTTTCGGCCTTTTTTGGAATTTAAATAAGGGCCCTCACTGTCGTTTGTTAAGAATCCAAGCTCAATTAAAACACTAGGCATATAAGAGTGATGTAAAACCCAAAATACATCCTGACGCACACTTCTATCTTTGCGCTTTAAGTTATTGACCAAGTTTTTCTGAATCATTCCAGCTAATCGAATGCTTTGATCCAGGTATTCCTCTTGTAATAAAGTCAAACCTATTAAGGATTCAGGCGAAGACGGGTCAAAACCTTTGTAGCGCTCTTGATAATTTTCCTCAAGAAAAATCACCTCATTTTCTTTTTTGGCCGTATTCAGGTTTTTATCGCTTTTACTGAGTCCCATAACAAAAGTCCCTGCGCCATATGCCTGAGAATTATGGGAATCACAATGAATTGACACAAACAGGTCGGCATCGGCTTTATTGGCCACAGGAGCCCGATCGTAAAGCTCGATAAACACATCTTTTTTTCTTGTGTAAATCACCTGAATCCCTTGCTGCTCAAGTAAAGCCCCCACCTGAAGTGAAACATCCAGAACAATGTCCTTTTCTTTAAATCCATTGCCTAAGTTCCCCGGATCTTTCCCGCCGTGCCCCGGATCAATAACCACTACAAAGGGTTTATTTTGAGCCGAGAGTAACTGGAAACAACTGCTTGTGGTCCACATAAAAATAGCCGTGAGCCAAAGCAGAGAAACTCTTGATATTCGGAGAACATACTTAGGTGCCAAACGCATCGTTATTACTGGGGGGTATTAATTCTGGTTAATTAAAATTCAAGCCAAAAATTATATGTAATTTTGAACTACAAATACTAAGCCAATTTATAAAAACAACGCCTTTTGGCCTTTGGTTATTCTGTAACTTATTAAAAAAGTTGTTTACAATAATCCCCCTACGTCCTTGCAGCCACGCCCGCACATCTTTATCTATACACTAGTCCTGTTCCTAGGAGTTTTTGGTGTGGTGAGGGCTCAAAATCCAATCGCCCAAGACACGCTTGTTGTGGCCTCTGGACAAGAGCCTCTGCAAAGCACGACCCCATCTCAAACGCTTCAATCCGCGACACCACAGGACAGTCTAATGCCACAATCTGCAGTCAGTGACACCTTAGTTAGTACCCCTGAATTTCTTGAGGATTTAGTGGATTATTACGGCGAGGATTATGTCTATATGGATCAAGAAAATTCTAAGGTATTTATGTATAACAAGGCCTTTATGACCTATCTGGATTATCGCATGGACGCTGGTGAAATCATTTTGGATTACGCAAAAAATGAAGTTTATGCCCGAGGAATAGACAGCGCTGGAATATACAGCCAGCTCCCTGTTTTTGTCCAAGGCAACAACAAGGTACAGCCGGATTCAATTCGCTTTAATTTTCAAACAAAAAAGGCCCTTGTCTTTAACTCGAGAACTTCGCAAAACGACATCAATATGTTGTCGCAAATCACTAAAAAAGAAAATGACTCGGTGTATTTCTTGCGCAACGTAAAATTTACCACCTCGGAGAATGTCGACGACCCGGAGTACTATTTTTATACGCGCAAAGCCAAATTCGTCCCACAAAAAAAGGTGGTGACAGGGCTGACCAATATGTATATAGCCGATGTTCCCACCCCGCTCGGCTTGCCTTTTGCTTTTTTCCCATTGGCTGAAACCCGCGCCTCTGGCTTTGTTATTCCGAACATTGGCGAGAACAACAATCGAGGGTTTTTCTTGCAAAACGGGGGGTATTATTTTGCCATAAACGACTATGTGGATCTCACTGTTTTAGGGGATTATTACACTAACGGCTCTTATGGTTTGCGCATGGACAGCGATTATGCCTTGCGTTATAAATTCCGTGGAAATTTGAGTGTACGTTATGAAAACCTGATCAATAGCGAGCGTGGATTTCCTGATTTTACCCAAAGCAGTCTGTATAACATCCGTTGGCGCCACACTCAGGACCCCAAAGTTAATCCAAGTACACGTTTTAGCGCTTCGGTAAACCTGGGAAGCAGCCGCTACTTGCAACAGTCCATCAATCAAACCAATAACGCCAGTCAGCTGGTCAATACCCTGAGCTCTTCCGTATCCTTTGCCAAAAGCTTTGATACTGAGCCGGCCATACAGTTTTCTGCAGCAGCTACCCATAGCCAAAACACCCAAACGCAGGTCATCAATATGTCCTTGCCTAACATCAATGCAAGCATCTCGAGAATTTTCCCTTTTGCGCCAAAGGATGGTGCTAAAAAAGGGGTGTTTCAAAACATTAACCTGCAGTACGACGTAACTGCAGAAAACCGCATCACTACAACCGATAGTTTGTTTTTTAAGCCCGAAATGTTTGAAAGCGCACAAGCTGGGGCAAGACATTCTATACCACTGGGTACCAACTTTAAACTGTTCAACTATTTGAGCGTTTCTTTGGGCAGTAATTTCCAAGAGACCTGGGTCGGTAAAACAATCAGACGCTCGTATGACCCTGAGCTTAATGGGGGTTTAGGGGGTGTGGTACAAGACACGGTTTCGGGATTTGACAGCTATCGTACTTATGGCTTTTCTGCTGGGTTAGGAACCACAGTTTACGGGACATTTAACTTTGGCAAGGATAAAAAAATTCAGGCCCTTCGTCATGTCATTCGACCTGCTATGAGTTACAATATCAGTCCCGGCTTTGAACAGTATTATGAGGAGTATACAATCCCTTCGGCCGATCCCCAGGTCAATGCCGAAGTGCAACAGTACTCTCGCTTTGAAAACACCATTTATGGAGCTCCTGGGAAATTGTATTCCAGTAGCATGAGTTTTGCATTGAGCAATACCTTAGAGGCCAAAGTCCGCAATCCAGATACCACAGCTACAGAACCCAAGAAAATTGCGCTGCTCAACAACTTTAATTTATCCACAGCCTATAACATAACGGCAGATTCATTGAACTGGAGTAATTTGCAGTTTACAGGAAGTATCCCGATTATCAAAAAGCTGGACTTAAACCTCAATGGTACTTTAGATCCTTATGCCCTAAACGCTAATAATCAGAGGATTAACACCTTTAACATCGACAATGGTGGAAGCTTGTTTCGACTGGTCAATGCAAACATGAGTTTTAATTACTCTTTTTCCTCCAAAGATTTTGATGGACGTGACGACGATGACGTCGACCAAAGCGACCCAGATTTTAATAACGATACTTTTCGCAATGGTGGGCGCCCCGATGATTTATTCGGCGATGGCCGCGATATTGCAGATTTGCGCGGTGATGAGCCTGCAGATAAAAATAAAAAGCAAGAGGACGACAAGTGGTACAACAACAGTATTCCATGGGACTTTAGATTAGCCTATACCGTAACTTATGGCAACCAACTCAGACAAAATGAGATCACCTCGAACTCTTTAATGATGAGTTCGAACATCAGTCTTTCACCGCGTTGGAAAATAGGAATTTCATCAGGTTACGATTTTAAAAATAAAGGGATAACGCTCACCCAAATGCGCTTCGAACGGGATTTAGAGAGCTGGATCATGCGCTTTAGCTGGACTCCTATTGGCGCCCGCAATACTTCCTGGAATTTCTTTATCGGAATCCGCGGCAGTATTTTACGCGACATTAAATACGACAAACGACGAGAAGCAGATCGTCGCCTTTAAACAACTTAATTTCCAAGATTATGAAACAAATTATCCACACCGCAGACGCCCCCGCTCCTATTGGTCCCTACAGTCAGGCGATCCGTATGGGCAACACTGTGTACACTTCAGGTCAAATCGCCATCGATCCAAAGACCAGTCAGCTGGTTTCTGGGTCCATTGCCGAGGAAACACATCAGGTCATGCGCAATATGGAGGCCGTACTCAAAGCTGCAGGACTTGGGTTTAATCAGGTGCTAAAGAGTACAATATTTATCACCGATATGGATGATTTTGGTGCGATCAATGAGGTATACGGCAGCTATTTTGACGCCGACACGGCTCCAGCAAGAGAAACGGTCCAGGTGGCAAGACTGCCTAAAAATGTTAGGGTAGAAATATCAATGATCGCTGCAGATTAAACCATTCTTACAGGGCCTCTTGATCGATACGCTTGCCAAAGAGTTTGTAAAATAATTCTTGGAAGGTGGCAAAATCCACGGTATAAGAAGCGCCAGCTCCTTGTTCAAAGATTTGGTCTTCGCCAATAAACTGAAGATCGGCTTGACGGTTAAAGAAATTCATACGCAAGGACCCATCGTCATTGACCAGCCATTGCACCTGAATGTCACCGGCAACCGCTGAATCATTGGCCCCTCCCACAGGCACGGCAACCTTACCATTGATC
>OMJU01000114.1 GCA_900299425.1 Candidatus Rokuibacteriota bacterium | reverse complement strand
GCTCCCGTGGAAAAATCGCGAATCATCCCGATAGTTCCCCCGGTGTAAATCAGCAGTATGTGTGGCTTTTTCATGACTTAAAAATGGCACGAGCGTTAGCAGTGGTGACTTGATCTACTTGGGTAAGTGCATAATCATAGAGTCCCGCTACACGCTGCGCAATATGGTAAAGATAACTACTTTCGTTGCGTTTTCCACGAAAAGGTACGGGTGCCAAATACGGACTATCGGTCTCAAGGACAATATGCTCCATGGGAATTTGGTTCAAAAACTGATCTATCTTACCATTTTTAAAGGTAGCCACGCCACCAATACCCAATGAAAGTCCCAAGCCAATAATGTGATTGGCCTGCTCCAGGGTTCCTGTAAAGCAATGAAAAATCCCTTTAGGCAGAGGTCCCTTTACCGAATCGAGCACTTCAAAAATTTCGTCAAAAGAATCCCTACAATGTATTACTATGGGCAATTCAAATTCTTGGGCCCACTTAATTTGCTGGGCAAAGGCCTCTTGCTGCCATGAGAGCGTATCTTTTTGCCAATAGAGATCAATCCCAATTTCACCGACCGCACTAAAAGGGCGTCGGGACAATTCTCTATAAACATGATCGAGTTCCTGGGCGTAATTTTCTTGAACAGAAGTCGGATGCAAGCCCATCATCAAATGAATGCGCTGAGGATAACGCAGCTCTAAGGCATACATAGCCTGGGACGTAGCAGAATCAATGGCGGGCAGATAAAACTCTTGAACGCCACAAGCCACGGCACGCTCTATTACCCCATCAATGTCCTGGTCAAATTCAGGAAGATAAAGATGGGTATGAGTGTCGATCACAACTCTAATGCCTTTTTAGCATCTCCGTGCATTAGGTGCTGAATCGGATCTTCAAGAGCCTCTTTGACGGCCACTAAGAACCCGACGGATTCACGACCATCGATAATTCGGTGATCATAACTCAAAGCCACATACATGACTGGAGCAATGGCTACTGCGCCATCTTTTACTACAGGACGCTCTACGATATTGTGCATCCCAAGAATTCCTGATTGTGGTGGGTTGATGATTGGTGTGGAAAGCATGCTACCGAAAACACCGCCGTTAGAGATGGTAAACGTTCCTCCAGTCATTTCATCTACAGTAATTTGACCGTCGCGAGCGCGCAGAGCAAGGCGCTTGACCTCAGCCTCAACACCGCGAAAACTCAACTCTTCAGCATTGCGAATCACTGGGACCATCAAACCTTTTGGTCCAGAAACGGCAATGGAAATATCTTTATAATCGTAAGTGACTTTGTGATCGCCATCGATCATTGAATTCACATCGGGAAATAAGTCCAAAGCCCGAACCACAGCCAAGGTAAAAAACGACATAAAGCCCAAGCCTACATCATGCTTTGCTTTAAAGGCGTCCTTGTACTCGTTGCGCAATGCAAAGATGGCGCTCATGTCGACCTCGTTAAACGTAGTCAGCATGGCAGTTTCGTTTTTTGCAGCAACCAATCGCTCGGCCACTTTTCTGCGCAGCATAGACAACTTTTGACGGCTTGAACCGCGATTGTCTGACTGGGCACTGCCCATAGCCGGTGCCCCCTTAACAACATCTTCTTTTAAGATTCGTCCATCTCGCCCAGTCCCTTGAATTTGGTCGGCGGTGAGGCCTTTTTCATCCATTAGTTTTTTGGCCGAAGGCGAAGGGGTGCCCGTGGCATAACTCACAGTTTTTTCTGGTGCTGCTGGCGCCGGTGTTGCTGCAGTTGGTGCCGGTGCTGCCGCCTTTGGAGCCGCTCCGCCCTCTGGACGGGCTGCATCAGTGTCGATCAAACAAACCACCTGGCCTACTGCGACAGCGTCGCCTTCTTCGGCTTTAAGGGTAATGATTCCACTGGCTTCAGCAGGCAACTCTAAAGTCGCTTTATCGCTATCGACCTCAGCAATGGCTTGATCTTTTTCGACATAATCGCCATCGGCAACAAGCCACTGTGCAATTTCAACTTCTGTAATCGATTCGCCCGGAGAGGGCACTTTCATTTCTAACATAATACAACGTTTACTTAGGTGTATTGGGTGTGTCAAAGACACTGTCTAAAACTTTTTTATGACGCGCTTTAGAGCGTGCACTGCTTCCCGCGGCTGGGGAGCTATGTACATTTCTCGAAGCCAAACGCAGAGGCACAGATTTAAAATTCATGAGCATAAAGCCCCAAGCGCCCATATTCGCAGGCTCTTCTTGAGCCCAAACATAATCATGTACGTTTGGATAGCCGGCTATCGCTTTTTCAATCTCAGCTACTGGCAATGGGAAAAGCTGTTCTAATCGAACTAGGGCTAAATCGTCGCGACCATTTTCTTGACGGCGCTGTACCATGTCGTAATAAAACTTTCCGGTACAAAACACTAAAGAGGTTACCTTTTGCTTGTCGCAATGAGCATCGTCAATCACCGGCATGAATTGTCCTTGAGCCAAAGATTCTCTAGTCGATACCACATCTGGATGACGCAAAAGACTCTTTGGAGTGAACACAATCAAAGGCTTTCTGAAATTCCACTTCATTTGACGGCGCAACAGGTGGAAAAAGTTTGCCGGTGTGGTCACATCAGCAACCACCATATTTTGTCGAGAACACAACTGCAGGTAGCGCTCCATCCGCGCACTTGAGTGCTCAGATCCCTGACCTTCATAGCCATGTGGTAAGAGCATTACCAAACCATTTTGGATTTTCCACTTACTCTCGGCAGCAGAAATATATTGATCGAGCATGATTTGAGCCCCATTAGAGAAGTCTCCAAATTGAGCCTCCCAGATGGTCAGCGTCTTGGGTGCGGCCATGGCATACCCATAGTCAAAGCCCACGACGGCATACTCCGAAAGCAAGGAATTAAATATATCCATATGACCCGCTAGGCCTAGGGTATTGTGCAGGTTGATCTCTTCAGAATCGTCTTCAGTCTTTTTGATGGCATGTCTGTGTGAGAATGTTCCTCGCTCGACATCTTGACCAGAAATACGCACATTGAACCCCTCTTTCATCAAGGTGGCATAGGCCAAAAGTTCGCCCATAGCCCAATCTAAAGTATTGTGTTCGAAATAGCGCTCATTCCTGTCTTGAATGATGCGCTGAATTTTCTTGATGAATTTTTTATCTTGAGGCAATTGGGTGATTCCTTGCGCCAATGCGTCTAATTCTTTTTGAGGGAAACTCGTATCGACCGCTGACAAAATGTCTTCGGCATTACCCAATCTGTAGTCTACCCAGTCATCGGCTAAAATTTCAGTAACTACCGTTTTATCCTTTTCTCTTGAAGCCGCTAAATCTTCTTCTAAGCTGTTTTTATAGGCCTGTTCCAAAGCAGGAATATAATTGGCATCAATAACGCCTTCGGCCATTAATTGATCGGCGTAAATATCACGCGGATTTTTATGGCGACCTATCGCCTTGTACAGACTCGGTTGCGTAAATCTGGGCTCATCCCCCTCATTGTGTCCATATTTTCTATAGCCCAATACGTCGATAAACACATCCCGGCCGAAAGTCATTCTAAAGTCCAAAGCAAACTTAAAGGCATGGCATACCGCCTCGGCATCATCTGCATTAACGTGCAATACCGGGGATAGTGTGACCTTGCCAATATCCGTGCAATAAGTCGAAGAACGTGCGTCCAAATAATTTGTGGTGAAGCCGACCTGATTATTGGCCACTATATGAATCGTTCCCCCTGTTTTATAGCCATCGAGTTGGGCCATTTGAATCACCTCATAAACCACTCCTTGACCAGCAATAGCCGCATCACCGTGGATTAAAATAGGCAGAATTTTTGAGGCGTCTCCTTTGAGCGGCCCATCGATTTTAGCCCGACTGATTCCCTCGACCACGGCATCGACCGTTTCTAAGTGAGATGGGTTAGGGGCTAAGTCCATGCGTATTTCCTTCCCACCGTCTGTCTGTCTAAAACTGGTCCAGCCCATGTGGTATTTTACATCACCATCAAAAAGATCGTCTTCGTCGTACTCCTTACTGTCAAATTCACTAAAAATTGCCTCTGCAGATTTACCGAAAATATTTGCCAATACATTGAGTCGACCGCGATGCGCCATCCCCACAACAAATTGAGTCACGCCCCGTTCAGCGCCTTGTTCGATTAAGGTATCTAGCCCAGGAATAATAGTATCTACTCCTTCGATTGAAAAACGCTTTTGACCGACGTATTTAGAATGCAAAAAGCTCTCAAAAGACAAAGCCTGATTGAGCTTATTTAGGATTTGCTTTTTCTCATCTGAAGAAAACTTCGGATGGTTGTCGTTTACATTAAGCCAATTTTGAATCCATTGTATTTCTTCAGGATTCCGAATGTACATATACTCTACCCCGATTGAATCACAATAAATTTGGTCCAAATGATGACAAATATTGCGCAGACTCGTCTTGCCAATGCCCAAAATACTGCCCGCCTCAAAATCCTGATCTAAATCATCTTGAGACAAACGGAAGTTTTCAAGAGCGAGCGTCGGTTTATATTGCCGACGTTCCCGAACTGGGTTCGTTTTGGTGAATAAATGGCCTCGAGTACGATAGGCATCAATTAATTTGATTACCTGAAATTCTTTAAAAACTTGAGGGTGCACCGCACTCTGGGTTTCCACCCCTAATGCTTCGAGTGAGCCGTGTTCTATGGCAAAATCAAAACCTTGAAAAAAGGCTTTCCAGCTCGGCTCAACTAAGTCAGGAGTCTGCAGATATTTATCGTAAAGCTCAGCGATGTACGAAGGGTGTACGGCATTGAGAAATGAAAATCGATCCATAATTTAGAATCCTGCTTTGGTTTTTAATTCTGACGTTGCAAAAATACAACAAATCAACAATACAACAGGGCTTAAGCGCATAATTCTAAACCTCATAAAACGAGATGAATTGCACCTAAATTTGGCAAAAAAGATTAAAAGCTGCGATTCATTAAGGCCTTCCCAAAATCAGCTAAATGAGCTTTGGCCTGAAGGGATAAATCTGTAAGTTCAAGCTGAGAAAAAGCGTGCTCTGTATGTTGCTTTATGGACTCTTGGATGGCCTGGGTGGCCCCAGTTTCTTCAAACAAAGCTTTGACCGACTCTACTTTTTGAGCTTCATTAAGGGCTGTATCGCTGTATAAGTCAAGCAAATGCTGTCGCTGCTCATCCGTTCCATTTTCCAATGCGCTGATGTATAAAAATGTTTTTTTACCACTCAAAATATCCCCTCCTAATTGTTTGCCAAAGACCTCGGGATCACCAAAAGCATCCAAATAGTCGTCTTGTAATTGAAACGCTACTCCTAGACTACGCCCAAACTCATAAATCAAATCCTGTTGTCTGTGATTTGCTTGTGCCACAATAGC
>OMJU01000113.1 GCA_900299425.1 Candidatus Rokuibacteriota bacterium | reverse complement strand
CAAAACGCAACACAGAATCTCAACCCATTTCTTCGGTACTGCAAGAGTTTTTGACGGGTTCAAAACTTGAACAAGGCCTGAATAAAGTCCATGTAGAATCAATGTGGCATGAACTGATGGGACCTCCTATTGCCAAATACACAAAAAGTTTGCGCTGGTCTCCTCCGGTGCTACATGTATACCTTAGTTCATCGGTTTTACGAGAGGAATTGCATTATGGCAAGGACAAAATAATCGCGCTGATGAATAAAGAACTTGGCCAAGAATTGATCGAATCAATAATCTTTAAATAAAAAAATCGGTGCTTGCGCACCGATTTTTTTTATCTACCGCCAAATCTGAGTCTAAGGACGCAGCATTGGGACTTTGAGGTATACTTAAATCCAGGTAAATCCCTTAAAAAATCTCTCTTCCAGCGAAGTGAAATTGACTTTCGATTTCAGCATTTTCATCACTGTCACTGCCATGTACTGCATTTTCACCCATAGAAGCAGCGTATAATTTGCGAATTGTTCCCTCTGCAGCGTCAGCAGGGTTTGTCGCCCCGATAAGGGTACGGAAATCCTGAACAGCATTTTCTTTTTCTAGGACAGCAGCAACAATTGGCCCGCGAGTCATATATTCCACGAGCTCACCGAAGAATGGACGCTGGTTGTGCACGGCGTAAAAAGTTTCAGCATCTGACTGGGTCATTTGCGTTAGTTTCATGGCGACAATTTTAAAACCTGCGCCTGTGATTTTTTCTAAAATGGCCCCAATGTATCCTTTTTCAACACTATCAGGCTTTAGCATAGTAAATGTACGATCTGTTCTCATGGTACTTGTTAATTTGGCCGCAAAAGTAGTGTTTTAATTATCAAATATCAAATGCAAACCCATTAAGAAATTGTATCTTCGCAAAACATGGATACCGCTATATTATCGCAATTCAAGAGCCTTTTTACAGGCAGCAAAAACCTCGTGATCATCGGCCATAAAAATCCCGATGGTGACGCGATCGGTTCTGCCCTGGGGCTCTATTGGTTTTTATTAGAACTCGGGCATAAACCCACTGTAGTTATGCCTAATGATTTTCCTGAGTTTTTAAAGTGGATGCCGGGTTGTAATGAGATTTTAAACTTTGAACAGCAAGCGGATCAAGTGGCCCAAGTATTGGAGCATTCAGACTTAATTTGCACTTTGGACTTTAACGATTTGTCGCGCGTAGGGGATCTAGAGTCCTTATTGCGAGATTCGGCAAAGACTTTTGTAATGATTGACCATCATCAACAACCATCGGATTATGCCACTTTGACCTGGAGCGACACCAGTATGAGTAGCACAAGTGAAATGGTCGCGCATTTGATAGAGGCATGGACCGGATGGGCAGGACTGTCCCCCGCTATGGCCACCAATCTTTACACTGGGATAATGACCGATACTGGTTCATTTAAATTTCCCGCCACTACGGCCAAAACACATCAGGTCGTTGCAGCACTCATCGCATCGGGAGTCGAGCACAGTAAAATTCATCAAGCTGTCTATGACAACCAAAGCCCTGGGCGCATGAAACTACTCGGGCGTGCCTTAAACAATATGGTCATCAAGCAAGATTGGCAAACTGCCTACACCATGCTTAGTCAAAGTGACTTGGACCAGTGCGACTTTAAAAAGGGCGACACGGAAGGATTTGTAAACTATGGTCTTCAATTAGAGGGCATCAAATTTGCCTTGATTTTCATTGAAAATAAAAGCGAACAAATCATTAAAATTTCTTTGCGCAGTACAGGCGATTTTTCGGTGAATGATTTTGCCCGTAATCATTTTAATGGTGGAGGACATATAAATGCAGCTGGCGGTCGTTTTGAAGGCACTATGTCGGAGGCCATCGATCATTTCTTGATCCATTTAATCGCTTACAAAAACGATCTTTATGAAACCGACTAACCTGATTTTTACCTTAATGATCTCTGTGAGTTTTCTGGCATGTGCTCAACCTGAGCCGCGAAAGCTATTACAAAAACGCTCGGGGAGCTTTATGGAAGAATCAGCCCGACGCAATAAGGCCCTTTATGCTCAGGAACAAGCGGAAATTAAGCATTTTATAACGACTCAAGACAGCCTGCGCAACTATCAGCTCTCAGAATCAGGCTTTTGGTATGCTCTGGAGCCCAGTGTCGAGCGCCAGTTGACCACGCCAAAAACAGGAGATACAGTGATTTTCTCCTATAGCGTATATGATTTATCACTTAATGAATTGATTGGTACCGAGCAAAACGGCTGGATTGAATATCAGGTGGACCAAAGCCATCAAGAGCTGATCAATGGAGTGCGCGAAGGGCTCAAACTCACTAAAAGTAAGGATTCCATGCGTTTGTTACTCCCCTCTGTGCTGGCTTATGGCTATCGCGGTGTACCCGGGGTGATAGAACCCAACACGCCGGTGCTCGTGGACCTGAAGCGCAAGAATTGATTTGCGATTGAAATCAGGTTATTGAACGATTCTCTCGAGCGTAAGCCTTACTTTGTCTAATACTTATATTATCTTCGCGATGAAATTTACTACGCACAAGAGCCAGTAATGCTCCGCGTTAAATCAATAGAAATCTTAACGAATTAACCCTAATACTCTAATTAATTTCAATATGAAACATTTAGTTCTTTACGCCAGTGTATTGTTGCTGACACTCACGAGTTGTAAAACAAAATATCCAGACTTAGGTCCAGGACTCTACGCAGAATTTGTGACCAACAAAGGAACTTTTGTTGCCAAATTTTATCACGAGGCTACACCCTTAACTGTGGCAAATTTTGTGGAATTGTCCCGAGGAACCCATCCAAGAGTGGATTCTTTATACAAAGGCAAAGCATATTTCGATGGACTCACGTTCCATAGAGTCATTAAAGATTTTATGATTCAGGGGGGTGATCCAAAGGGCGATGGTACAGGAAATCCCGGTTACGCTTTTCCAGATGAAATCGTCGATAGCCTCAGTCATAGTGGTAAGGGTATCTTGTCGATGGCTAACTCAGGTCCTGCCACCAATGGCAGCCAGTTTTTTATCACGCTGAAAGAAACGCCATGGCTCAATGGAAAGCACACTGTATTTGGTGAAATTGTCATTGGTCAAGACGTTGTGGATTCGATCGGCTCTGTAGCCACGAGCAAACCGGGCGATAAGCCTGTTGACCCCGTGTATATCAATTCCGTAAGTATCATCAATAATGGTGTTCAAGAGCCGTCTTTTGAGGTTGAACTAGAAAAAATAGAACAATTAAAAGCAGAAAAAGAGGCCCGTATCGCCGAAGTTGCGGCCCAAAAGAAAGCCGAGTTTGATGCCCTAGCTCTTGAGGCAGAGGTCTACCCCTCAGGCATACAAATTTACTGGAACCACAAAGGCAAAGGGATGAAGCCAGCCGAAGGTACAAAAGTGCTTCTGGACTATGCCGGTTACTTTAGTGATGGAAATTTATTGGACACCAGTATACAGGCTGTTGCTGAGCAATTTGAAAGTGTGAACGCCCAACGTGCAGCAAACAATCAATACGTGCCACTACCGTCGGCCTACAGTAAAGACGCAGGCTTGATTCCAGGATTTAAGGAGGCCATGTTCGAAATGAGTTATGGTGATAAATTGACTGTATTTATTCCTTCTCATCTTGCTTGGGGACCACAAGGCGCTGGAAATGTCATCCCGCCAAACAGCGATGTTATTTTTGAAATCGAATTGGTTGGTCCAGTTGAATAAACAGTAAACCCAACTTTTTACCTTGGGGCCCATTGATTTTAGGAGAAGCCCCTGGGATGCAAACAAAAAAGTCGCTGCTCTGCAGCGACTTTTTTGTTTGCAATAAATTTCGAAAGCTCTGGGTGCTCGCTTAACGCTCTGGAATCTCTGATAGGGTCTTACAAAGATAATCCCAAAATTTTTGGGTCGATGAAATGCTAGCACGCTCATCTGGTGAGTGCGCACCGCGAATATTAGGGCCGAAAGATATCATATCCAATTCCGGATAATGTTTTCCGATAATGCCGCACTCAAGGCCTGCATGACAAGCAGCAACATGGGGTTCGTGACCGAAAGTGTCGCTATAGATTTGGCGCATCACCCCCAGAATCGGGCTATTCATGTTCGGGGCCCAGCCTGGATAATCACCAGAATGCTCCACAGTACTTCCAGAGAGTTGACCCACCGCTTGTAATTGACGCACCAAATCCCATTTGGTACTGTCCACAGAAGATCGCGTCAAACACTCCCATTGTATCAATCCATCTTTGACAACCACTTTGGCCAAATTATTCGAGGCTTCAACCAAACCATCGATATCCGGACTCATTCTGTATACTCCATTTAAGGTCGCCTGAATACCACATATGAACCGTTTAAATTCATCGGCAGGCAGAACTTCTGCTGGGGGCTGGCAATCCGTCAACGCGATACTCAGTTCAGGCTCTAGGGAGGCGAATTCAGTTAAAATCTCTTTTTTACTCTGCTCAAAAGCCTCTTTAAATGCCCTCTCCTGTGACGGGGTAACAGCCACAATGCCAAAGCTCTCACGGGGAATAGCATTGCGAAGACTACCGCCACTGAGTTCCGATAAATCGGCCATTTCAGCAATAGCCCACAAAAGGCGGTTCATGATTTTATTGGCGTTGCCCAAGCCTTTATGTATGTCCATACCACTATGCCCCCCTTGAAGGCCGCGCACCGAAATGCGGTAAGCCAATTTTGAGCTATTATTCATTGGTGTATAACAGGATTTGAAAGTCACATCAATACCCCCTGCGCAACCGACCCCAAGCTCATTGTCCTCTTCAGTGTCTAAATTGAGCAGAATAGCACCCGTGAGCCAGCCTGGTTTTAACTCCAGAGCCCCTGTCATTCCGGTCTCTTCATCAATGGTAAACAGGGCCTCAATCTCAGGATGCTCTAGATCTTCAGAGGCCAAAACACCCATGATCGCAGCAACACCAAGCCCGTTATCTGCTCCGAGTGTCGTGCCCTGAGCACGCACCCAATCGCCATCGATATACATTGTGATACCTTGTCGATCAAAATCAAAATCTACATCGGCATTTTTTTGATGCACCATATCTAGGTGTGCCTGCATAACCACAGTTTTACGCCCAATCATTCCAGGGGTGGCGGGTTTGCGAATCAAAACATTTCCAATGGGATCAACCTCGGTCGGCAAACCAAGGTTCTGTCCAAAATCTTTAATGAATTGGATAACGGCCTCTTCTTTTTTAGAGGCCCGAGGTACGGCATTAAGTCGGTCAAAATTAGCCCAAATCGCCTTGGGTTCTAAAGAAGCTATGGCTGAACTCATAATGTGATTTTCAACAAATTTAGCCCTTCTATTTGTGATGCAAAACATTAGCTTGAGATTTATTTGTAAGTTTGACTATGGGTAAAAACCGTCGTATTTTTCTCGCGCTATTGTTGCCACTCCAGTACTTTGGATTACAGTTTCTGCGGCCATATTCAGCTTATATAGAACAATATTACAGTCTTGGTGTTTATCCATTTATCAGTACCCTTCAGCGTTATATCTTCGGATGGATTCCCTTTTCTATTGGAGATGTGTGCTACACCCTTATGGGGGTAATGGCATTGCGTTGGCTCTATAAAAACATAAAGCGATTGACTCATGATGCTAAAGGCTTTTTTCTTGACCTCTGCGCGGCTCTAGGGGTCATATACCTCATGTTTAATTTAATATGGGGCCTGAATTATTTACGTCCCCCACTTTACAAATCTTTAGAACTTTCACCAGACTACACCACTGAGCAATTAGTGGTTTTAACCCAGCGCCTGATTGAAAACAGCAATGAGCTGCACCGGGCTTTGGGTTATCCGGACAGTTTAAAAATAGATCTGCCCTACACCCAAGATGAGATTTTTGCCTATTCACGTCAAGGCTATGAAGCTCTTGGCATGATCTATCCACAATTTGATTATCAAGGAACAAGCATCAAACCCTCACTTTGGTCCTTAGGACTTACTTATATGGGCTACAGTGGCTATTACAACCCAATCACAGGCGAGGCACAAGTTAACGAGCGCATAAAAAACTATAAATTCCCAGTAGTTAGCGCCCATGAACAAGCCCATCAAATGGGATTTGCTGCCGAAAATGAAGCTAATTTTATCGCGACGCTTGCCACGATTAATCATCAGAACACCTACATCCGTTATTCAGGCTCTATTTTTGCCCTGCGCTACTGCCTCAATGAAATCGCCCGCAGCGACAGAGACGCCTACGAGGCTATGATCCCGAAGGTTAATTATGGCATACTAGAGAGTTATCGCGAAATGCGCGAGTTTTGGGAATCCTATAAAAATCCATTGGAGTCCATCTCTAAAGTGTTTTGGGATCAATTTCTCAAATCAAACAATCAATCAAAAGGCATAAGGAGCTACAGTTATATGGTGGCACTATTAGTGCAGTACGACCAGCGCCACCCCTTTTGAAAGAATTGCCTTTTCGGGCTTATTTTAAGCCTTTACTTTTCTATATT
>OMJU01000112.1 GCA_900299425.1 Candidatus Rokuibacteriota bacterium | reverse complement strand
GGGGATGGTTTTGTGGTACTTCATGGCAGCGACACCATGGCTTATTCAGCATCTGCGCTTAGTTTTATGTTACAGGGCCTCAAAAAACCGGTAATTCTCACAGGATCCCAATTGCCTATCGGTGACTTGCGTACCGACGCCAAAGAGAATTTAATCACAGCGATACAATTAGCAGCCATGACTGCAGAAGGGGCGCCTCAAATTCAAGAAGTCTGTATTTATTTCGAATACAAATTGTATCGAGGTAATCGAACGACCAAAATCAACGCCGAGCATTTCCAAGCCTTTGCCTCATTTAACCACCCACC
The DNA here is from genome assembly GCA_900299425.1 of Candidatus Rokuibacteriota bacterium. Taxonomy (GTDB): domain Bacteria; phylum Bacteroidota; class Bacteroidia; order Flavobacteriales; family Flavobacteriaceae; genus BACL21. The sequence continues at coordinate 4,450 of OMJU01000112.1, read as the reverse complement.
TTTGGCCGAAAGTGGCGTATACCTGAGTATTGCTAAAGATCTATTATGGCGCAGCAGCGCTACAGAAAATCTTAAGGTACATTACGCGATGAATCGTCCTGTGGCTTTGATAAAAATATTCCCAGGTTTAACAGCGGATATTCTCAACCACATGCTTCATGCGCCAGGCATAGAAGGCGTGGTCATTGAGACCTTTGGCAGTGGTAATTTACCCAATGTGCCAGAGTTCCTGCAGGCCCTACAGCAAGTTATAGTAAAAGGTATTCCCGTGGTCAATGTGACCCAATGCTCAGGAGGCTCAGTAGAGCAGGGGCTCTATGAAACTTCACAAGGGTTAAAGTCCATGGGAGTTATTTCAGGCGGAGACATGACTACAGAAGCGGCTTTGGCGAAATTGATCTACTTAATCAGTTTTGACCGAGGAAGCGAATATGTTCGTGAACAATTCGCCTTATCCATGGCCGGGGAAGTCACTTTGTAATCTGAGCATATTTGCTTCTGCGAGCACTGGCACCTTCCGAAATTGCGGATAATTAAAGCTCGAGTCTTGACCTGCATCTTTTTTTTGCGATATTTGCGCCCCTGAACTTTGTGGTTCAGCATTAGAGAGGTGGCCGAGTGGTCGAAGGCGCACGCCTGGAAAGTGTGTATACGCCAAAAGCGTATCGAGGGTTCGAATCCCTTCCTCTCTGCTATAATTTTTTTGATTTTAAATACATACAATGACGGACAAGGCCTTGAATAAACTAAAATATTTTGGACTTTCGATTTCCGTTTTTTGTTTTATTATTCAAACTGCTGTCTTGGCAGTTTGCAGAAATCTTACTCATCGTAGGTCTGGGCGCTCTGGGCATCTATTTTTTGGCCAAAATATTTAACTGACATTTTTTAGGCTAATCTACAGCCATCAACATTGGAGTGTCTGGTTTGGGATCAGGCATCGTGATCTTTTGGGGTATAATATATTTTTTCTTCGACGCTGCGCCAAAGCAACAGAGAGGCAACGGTATTATGAGGACTCCATCGATCAATAAGGCTGTCTAAATCTTCATCACGCAAAGGATCGAGGCCATAATTACGCTTGACGCTGTTGATTAATGCCAGATCTCCTTTGGAGAAAATATCGGTTTCTCCTAGCACAAAAATTAAAAACATCTCGATAGTCCACTTTCCCACTCCTTTGATTTTAATCAGAGACGCACTGATTGCAGCAGGGGACATTGAACTATAATCCCGCCTTGCCTCATAAAAATGTGCGTAGATGTTTTTAATGTACTCGACTTTTCTCCTGGAGAGGCCCGCCGACTGAATCAGATCGTTATCCAGATTCAGGATTTCTTTATAATTCAATCCCTCGATTATCTTTAAAAACCTTTGCTTTATAGTATAGGCTGCTTTGAAGCTAACTTGTTGCTCTACCACGAGCAATGCGAGTGCTTTGGCATGGTCTGTTTCATAACGATCTGAAATTGTGATGACATGTCCGAAATGCTGGGCAAGAAAATCCATTACAGGGTCTGACTTGAGCGCCTCAAGAGCCTTGTTTATTTGTAAAGCGCTCATATTAGAATCTGTAATTGAATTTGTCTTAGCATGGTGATGATGCACTTAATCAGGCCTAAATCCTTCTGAGGGGTTAAGTTATGGTTAAATTTTCAAAATCCTCCAGTAAACCATTAATTCTGGGGGATTACTGAGAGAGGTTTTGGACCAAAATCCATGCTGCTTCCCTTGTTTAGAAACTAAATATTTTTATATCTTTAGAGCCTTAAAAATTAAAAACTAATCATCAAACTTTTAAGTCGATAGCAATGAAAAAACTATTTTCTATTCTCGCAATTGCCGCTTTGGTTTTTGTCGGTATAAACAATGTGCAAGCTGCTCCTGCAAAAGCACTTACTACTAATGTTTCTATGGTCAGCGCAACCGCAGGTGCTTTAATGGCACAAGACGAAGCAGCTCCTGCGCAATCAGAGAGTTTTCACCAAGAATTGAAACAACGTTTCATCGAAGGAGGTCCAGGTTTTATGGGCATCGTATTATTGTGTTTGATCCTTGGATTGGCCATTGCCATCGAGCGTATCATTTACCTTAATTTATCAACCACTAATACAGCTAAACTAGCCTCTAGTGTAGAAGAAGCCCTAAAGAGCGGTGGTGTTGCAGCGGCAAAAGAGGTTTGTCGTGACACTAAAGGCCCTGTTGCTTCTATTTATTACCAAGGTCTTGATCGTGCAGACGAAAGTGTTGAGGCTGCTGAAAAAGCTGTTGTGGCTTATGGTGGTGTTCAAATGGGACAACTTGAGAAAAACGTTTCTTGGATTTCTTTGTTTATCGCTTTGGCTCCGATGCTCGGGTTCATGGGTACGGTAATCGGGATGATTCAAGCCTTTGACAAGATTCAGGCCGCGGGGGATATGAACCCATCTCTTGTTGCTGGAGGTATTAAAGTAGCACTTTTGACTACAGTATTTGGTCTTATCGTGGCGATTATCCTTCAGATTTTCTACAACTATATCGTGGCAAAAATTGACAGCATTGTAAACAACATGGAAGATGCGTCAATCACATTGATCGATATGTTAGTGGCCTACAAAAACAAAAAATAATCTAAAAGCATAGCGAAAATGGGTTTACATAAAATTTTTAAAATCGTCGCGTTGCTTTTAGGGCTTGCCGGAGTAGTATTCTGGTTCCTATTGGTGTCCAAAGGTGACGAATACGTAAAGATGACCGGCGAAGGAGTTTCTCCAATGTTATATACCGGATACATCATCATGGCCATTGTGGTAATTATGGTGTTGATGTTTGTTGTATCAGGCGTATTAGCAGGCAATGTTAAAAAGACACTCATGTCTGTTGGGGTCTTTTTAGCTGTAGTCTTGATTTCCTACGCTATGGCTTCAGGAAGCACTGAGGGCTTGCCACTTGTGGATAATCAAGTCGTTACTGAAAGCACCTCACGTTGGGTAGGCACTGGTCTTATTGCCTTTTATATTTTAGCGGTTGGTGCCATTGCTTCAATGGTATTCAGCGGCGTTAAAAAAGTAAGTACAAAATAATATGGGAAGAAGAGCCACACCAGAAGTAAATGCTGGGTCAATGGCAGACATTGCCTTCCTTTTGTTGATCTTCTTTTTGGTGACCACCACCATTGAGAAGGACAAAGGGATCGCGCGTCAATTGCCGCCACCTATTGAGGAAGAGTTAGACGTTGTAATCAAACAAAAAAACCTGTTCATTGTAAACGTCAACAAAAACGATCAACTCTTGGTGGAGGATGAACTCATGGAGTTAAAAGACTTGCGTCAAGCAGCTATCGACTTTCTTGACAATGGTGGCGCTCCTGCGGGTTCTCCAGAATATTGTAACTATTGTAAGGGAAAACGCTCTCCGGAGTCTTCAGACAACCCTCAAAAGGCAGTAATCGCGGTTCAAAATGACCGTTTGACTTCTTATGAAATGTATATCTCTGTGCAAAACGAGTTGGTAGCGGCCTACAATACCTTAAGAAATCGTGAATCTCAGCGCTTATTTGGATGGGACTTTACCGAAATGAAAAAAGGTATTGACGAAGGTCAAATCACTGGTGAACGTCAGGAACTTATTGAAGAGCAGCTAAAACAAGTACAAGATTTAATTCCGTTAAAGCTTTCAGAGGCTGAGCCAAGAAAGTCAGGAAAATAAAACCTTAAGACATGTCAAAATTTAAGAAGAAAAAAAGTGGTGACTTGCCAGCGATTTCTACAGCATCTTTGCCGGATATCGTCTTTATGTTATTGTTCTTTTTCATGGTTGTAACGGTTTTGCGTGACAGTAATCTACTGGTAATGCAGCGTTTGCCAAAAGGAGATCAAGTAGAAAAGCTTCAAAAAGATCGTTCTGTATTTATCTTTGCGGGTAAGCCAGGGCCAGGGTATGAGAAGTATGGTAAAGAAGCCAAAATCCAAATAGGGGATAAATATATGGATGTAGGTAACATCAAGTTTGCCTTGGAAGAATACCGCAGAAAGTTACGTCCCGAGTTACAGGACAAGATTATGATTGCTTTGAAGGTTGATGGCGAAACAAACACTGGTTTGGTTTCTGACATCAAACAGGAATTGCGCGAGCAGAATCTTTTAAAACTGATTTATATTACAACTCCTGGTAATGCGTTGGAATCTTACTAGGGATCTAGTTATTGAATTAAAAAAAGCCTCTTTAAAGAGGCTTTTTTTGTCTTTAGTGAATGGTCGAATGTTTGAAAAACTTACAATAGTTACGATCTGATGAGTTCTAATTACGCTTTTCGCAAGCAAATCATTAATTGGAGCTTGCTATTGTTTTGTGGCCATACCTTGGCACAAGAGTCAGTGCTCATCAACAGTGGAGCGCGTGAATTTTATCGTGAGGATCAGTTTTATATTGCTTTGAGTTACGATTTATTGTCCGAAGTACCCGCTTCGGT
>OMJU01000111.1 GCA_900299425.1 Candidatus Rokuibacteriota bacterium | reverse complement strand
TTCAGCGATGGGGGTGATGCAATTAACCAAAACAACAATTAAACAAACAATTAATTAAACAACCATATTAAACTTTAAATATTCATCCGCTTGAAGTGTTTACCATTAGTGCAACCTTTGGGTGCAATTGGTTTTCTTTTTTCGGGTCATCGCAAACTAAGGGATCAAAGGCGTCTGCAATTTTGCAATCGAGCGATTGATTTCCTCCCGGGTCAGTTCGTGTTTGACAATGTTACCTGCGAAATAATCCTGATAGGCTTTCATATCGAAGTTCCCGTGGCCACATAAATTCACTAAAATCGTTCGCGAAACCCCCTCCTCTTTACACTTTTCGGCCTCAGCAATTGCCGTTGCAATTCCATGGGTCGCTTCGGGTGCTGGAATAATTCCCTCAGCTTGAGCAAATTTTACACCCGCTGAAAAAACCTCTAAATTGTCATGTGCTCGGGCCTCAATAAGCTTGTCCTTTAAGAGCTGGCTCACAATCACCCCAGCTCCATGATAGCGCAGGCCTCCGGCATGAATTGGTGCAGGCACAAAATCATGACCCAGAGTATACATAGGCAAAAGTGGTGTCATCCCTGCCGTATCTCCAAAATCGTAACGGAACACTCCCTGTGTTAACTTAGGGCATGAGGCTGGTTCACTGGCGATGCAGCGAATGTTGCGCCCTTCATCAAAATTCAAGCGTAAAAACGGAAAGGCCAGTCCTGCAAAATTAGATCCTCCTCCGAAAGGTGCAATTACAATATCCGGCATATCTCCTGCCTTTTCCATTTGCTTGATGGCTTCTTGACCGATGATGGTTTGATGCAATTTTACGTGATTCAGCACACTGCCTAGAGCGTATTTGGTATGCTCATCTTTGGCCGCGACTTCTATAGCCTCAGAAATTGCTATCCCCAAAGAGCCCGTTGTATCTGGATACTCTGCTAGAATTTTCTTTCCTATTTCGGTGGCCTCAGAAGGCGAAGGATGCACCGTAGCCCCCCAAGTATTCATCATGACTTTTCTGTAGGGCTTGTGATCGTAAGACAAACGCACCATATAGACCTCGCACTCAATTCCAAAATGTTGGCATGCAAAACTCAGCGCACTCCCCCACTGACCAGCACCCGTTTCTGTGGTAATTTTTTTGACCCCTTCCTTTTTATTGTAATAGGCCTGTGGCACGGCCGTATTGGGTTTGTGCGATCCCGTGGGGCTTACCCCTTCATATTTGTAGTAAATTTTAGCGGGGGTATCGAGCATCTTTTCTAGGTTATAAGCGCGATACATCGGCGTAGGACGCCAGATACTATAGATATGACGCACCTCATCGGGGATGGTCACGTATTTATCTGTGGTTACCTCTTGCTTGATGAGCTCCATCGGGAATAAGGGCGCTAAAGCTTCAGGCCCAATCGGCTCAAGGGTTCCTGGATGCAAAGGCGGTAAAGGTTTGTTCGGCATATCGGCAATGATATTATACCATTGCTCTGGGATTTCTTTTTCGCTAAGAAGAATTTTTCGTTCCATAATTACATCATTTAAATCAAATTGGGTTAAAAAAAAAGCCCATCGCGAACGATGGGCTTTGTATGATATAGATAACAACAGCTAGTTCACGAGACGGAAGTTTCGTGAGGCCACCAGTTGTTATTTAAAAATTGTCTTTTCATTGAGTTAAAAGTAGTGTGTGTATTCTATTTTTCCAAATGACTTCTTAAAAAAAATGATAGTGTTATTGAAATTATATTTTTCAAATCAAACGAATAATCTTATCACTATCAGGCTTTGTGATTGAATAAAAGAAATCGATCAGGCGCCCTTGCTCATCGACTAGGTATTTCTGAAAATTCCATTTAACCGAAGAATCTTGAGACCCATTTTTGACTTTTTGGGTCAGCCATTGGTAAAGTGGATGTTGTCCCGGGCCTTTGACCTCTATTTTTTCAGTCATTGGAAACTCCACCCCAAAATTAGCGCGACAAAACGACTGAATTTCGGCTTCATCTCCCGGTTCTTGCCCACCAAACTGGTTACAGGGTAGTCCAATCACCACAAGCTTATCCTTATGATTTTCATAGAGCTCCTGAAGGGCGTCGTATTGCTTAGTGAACCCGCATTCGGAGGCCACGTTCACAAAAAGTATCTTTTTGCCTTTGTACTGAGCGAGATCCATAGGCTTACCATCGATGCCTTCAATAGCAATATCGTAGATGGATTCAACTGGCTGCTGCGCCATAGATTTTTCGCCACAACCAAAAGCGGAAAAACAAAGCAGTCCGCCAAACAACATTCTTAACATAACTTTTTTTGCAAATGTAACTAAAAAACCCCGGCAATAGCCGGGGTTTTTGTACAGAAGACGGGACTTGAACCCGTACGGACATTTCTGTCCACTGGATTTTAAGTCCAGCGTGTCTACCAATTCCACCACTTCTGCAGCAGTGATAAAAAAAGCCGAACGTGTTCGGCTTTGTGGAGCGAAAAACGGGATTCGAACCCGCGACCTCCACCTTGGCAAGGTGG
>OMJU01000110.1 GCA_900299425.1 Candidatus Rokuibacteriota bacterium | reverse complement strand
TTAAATTTTTTTGCTTTGAAATAGTTTTTATATTGCAATAAACAATCTATAATTATTTCAATGGAAACAAAATTATTTTTAGTCGCGGTATTGATTAGTTGGTTCACCGCGGCACAAATTACTCAACCAACAATTCCTGTCGAAGGTATCAATTATTATATTGATACTAGGGCAGTCTTTTTAAATACCTCGACAACAGGCCCCTGGGATTTTTCGTCAATTAATCCTGATGACTCCAGAGAAATCGCAATTCAACCGATTGAAGATTCTCCTTACGCGACTGAATACCCAAATTCAACGCACGCTTACTATGAGGATGGCTATGTGCAATTTCCTGGTTATACTAGTACTGAATACACGTACAACGGAGAACGAAGCTTTTTACTCTCTAACTATCCCACACCATTGGTGATTTTTCCTTATCCTTTTAATGTGGGTGATGTTCACACGGATGGAATTTTTAATGTGCCTTTCGAGGTGCCAGGTGGCCCGCCATCTTTGTTTCGTGATCACGAAGTAGAGTCAGAGGCTATGGCAACTGGAAGCATAACTCTTCCTGACGGCACTGTATTTAATGATGTCACATTAGTAATATCTAACGCGACATTCACTGATGGTCAAACGGGATCTTCTCCGTGTATCACCTTCAGAGAGACTTGGTCGTGGTGGGCTCCTGGAATCGCTGTTCCGGTGGCTCAGACCTTTGATCAGCTTTCTGGAGGACAATGCCCTCCAAATCCATTTCAATTTTCTCGTTTTTACACCGGCGAGGGGCCATTTGCCTATGTTTGTACTCCTGCTGTGAATTGTAGTTTTGGTGATGGATTTCGACTAGTGAATATTGAAGAAATTGATAATTCATCAGCTTGCGAAGGTTATGCTGATTTCACAAACCTAGTGGCTAATCTTGAGGCAGATACCACTTATGACTTGACCGTTACTACTGGTTATGGAGATCAATATATTACTGTTTGGATTGATTTTAACGACGATACTCAGTTCACCAATGATGAAAAAGTGGTTACTGATTTTGTAATTGCACCAGGTCAATTTGGTGGAACCTTTACAGAAACGATGGATTTGGTTGTTCCTGCCAATGCGCCATCAGGAAATCACCGTATGCGTGCCAAATCTAACTGGCAAGCTCCGGTTCCAGATGATGCCTGCGAGGTAACCGATTTTGGTGAGACAGAAGACTATACAATAAACATTGAGGAAGTCTTGAGCATCACCGATCAGGCGTTTATAAATGCTCAATTGATGGTGATTGATTTAGGGGACAATCGATTTGAGTTATCGATTAACGCCCAGTCAGATTTGACCTTAGATATTACCGCTTTTAATATGATCGGTCAAAAATTGATAAAAGAATCATTAAGTAAAAGTAGTACTGGCACCTATCAAGCTACATTAGATTTGTCGCAAATGGCTGCGGGCATCTACTTAGTTAAAGTACATAATACTGGATCAAATCTAGTTAAAACAGCAAAAGTCATTGTGAAATAAAGTACAATGTCTTAGTAGAAAAAAAAGAGGCGTCGTCTAATGGACGACGCCTCAATTAGTTAATGAAAGACCTAGTTGGCGGATGCACCCGCCATCCATCTCCAAGTAGCTACTTGATAAAAACCACCTGGATTGATATCATTCATATTCGATTCACGAACCGGGGGTTCTATGTTATCACTAAAATCGCCAAGGCGATAATTAAACAAATCGGCTAGTGAAGAAAACATATCCCATGTCATTACCGAAGCCCATTCATCACCCGTAGGATGGATTTTGTTCCCCGTACCCCATGAAAGCATATTCATTTTTGGACCATTGGCCGCAAAGAATGGTTTCCATAAGCTTGAATTTTCTGCGAGAAAACCTGTCTTATCTTTGGGTTTCGCAAAGTTAAACTGGATTACAGCATCCTTGTAAGCATCTGGATCACTCGGAAACCAAAGCCCTGATTCAATTCTGTAAACGACATGGATATCTTTTGTCCATGTGTATTTACTTCTTAGATTGTTTAAATCTGATAATTCCTCGGCACTTAAAACGTCTTCGGCCAAATTCCAGAACATATTTTTTGGATCCAATATGTCTAGAACTGATTTGTTACTTTGAACAAACATATAATTAAATTGCTCTTCGTCGTTTACGCCGTCTAATCGGACTGCTTTTAGAAGATTCCAAGCCAAAATATCGCCTCTATCAGCAGCGTGCTGGGCGACTTTTTTCATGTATACAGACTCCACTTTTTCAAAGGCATTAAGGTCTCCTTCTACAAGTGCAGCATGCATTGTAATGATTGCGCCCTCTTGAGCATTGATCATAAGACTGAATAAAACAGTAAGTAAAAAAAATAATTTCTTCATGAGTTGTGGTTTAATTGTTTATTGCAATATAATAAAACCCAATGATTAATCTTAAGACACAAAAAAAAATTGAATTAATTAGGAAGATATTTTAGACCACTGATCAGCAATAGATCATAAAATACGCGGTCCGTTGTGGATTTTTGTTTGACAGCCTCTGTATAATATTCAAGAGTTTCGGGGTGTTGCCGCTGATAGTCCTGAGAAAACCACATCAAATAAGCGGGGTTTTTGGCCGCGTCTCCTGCTTGAGCGTGTAACCATTTGCCATCTTCACCGAGCTGCTCTCCATGATCGGAGATATAGATCATCACAGACGGGATTTTAGTTTGTTCCAAAGTTTCGATTAACAAGGCAAGAAAACCATCCAAATAAACCAAGGTATTGTCATAGGCGTTGATCATTTGTTCTAAACTGAGCGAGGGTATGTATTTACTATTGATTACTGGGGTAAATATGCGCTCCTTATCTGTATAGCGGTCTTCATACCACCAGTGACTGCCGATCATGTGTAGGCTTACCACAGACCGAGATGCCTGCGGGAGAAAAGCCTTAAAGGGCTCGAGTAGATCAGCGTCTTTGCGTTTGTCAAAACTAAATACACTTTTAAAGGCATCGATCAGCACCACAGTATCGTTAGTGTTGACCACAGGAGCATAAGAGCGCTCAAGAGTCTGATTACCTATCCAATAGCTGTTAAAACCACCTTTATTCCAGACAGAATAAATACTGGTATAAGTCTGATCTTTACGTTCTTGCCCCTGATCGGTTAGGATTTGAGGCAGACTGGCGCCTGTATAGGTATGGGTTGTGCTTATATTGGGAAAGCTCAGAAGTCCCGGTGTAGCACTGAGTTTTGGGGTAGTTTTTCGGTCATAACCGTTTATGGACAAATGATCAGCGCGTACGCTTTCGCCGACCACCAAAACCACTAAAAGCGAATCCTGGTACTTAATAAGCTCGAGCTCAGGATTTAAATTCAGCTTCAAGCTAGGTTGTTGTGTATATTCGGCCAAAGCATAAACTAAGTTATAGGGAAGACGGTTTTGTAAACTTCCCGGACGCAAAGCTTCCAATGTAGGGTAGAGCCCCATGCAGATAAACGCCATAAAGGTGTTCAGGGAAAAAATTTTGACGGATTTCAGACGTGCGCGCCATCGTGCCATGCCAAAGAGTACAAGGGCGGTAGACCCCAGGTAAAGTAGAAAAGGCAAGTTGATCAGATCCACTGCAATATCTGCTTTGGTCTCGAGTATGGCTTGTAATAAATGAGGGGTAATAGAAATGTCTTGGCTGTAGCCCCAAAAAGCAAATCCAGAGTAAATAAATAGCAGAGGGCTGAGCACCCAGTTAAAAATTAGGCGACTGAGACTCAGAACATAAAGCACCCCCGCCACGGTAACTTGCAAGGAAATCAAATGAACAAGGTATACCAGGGTGTCTTTGCCACCTTGAAGGGGTATGTGGTAGTAAGACGCGCCTGTAATGAGTCCGACCACCAAGATATTTAGGCCAATAAAAAATGACAAGTTTGATTTATCGAGACGCATTTTTTCCATTTAAAATCGGCGCATACCGATTGATTAAATAAATGACTGGAATCAGAAGAGCGATCTGAACCCAGGCCAAAATAAATTTTTGCAACTCCGTAAATTCAAACACGCTCCAGCCCAATAACACAAGCAGTAAGGCCTTGATTAGGGTTAGAGCACGTAGATGCGTCGCCAGAATCACAACTGTGTTTTGACCCATATAAATCAGCGGTTTAAAGAGCTTGTCAAAACCTAGTGTCCCCAGTTTTTTAAACAGTAAAATATAAGCCAAAGCCCCTGAGGACCCGCTGATCAAAAACAAGAGCGGTGACCCATAAATCGAGCGGTACATATCGACTTTTTCTGGATTAAAATAAAACCCTTTAATGTGTATCCCAAAAAGTAGGGCAATCAACCACCACTTATGGGTGTAGGGATGTTCTTTAAGACTATTTTTTAGCGCAAACCCCAAATGGTAGAAAATTAAGGCCACCATAGCTACGTCTATACTCCAAGGCAAATGTATGTGGGTTACTTTTGCCCAAAGAATACCGACGACCCCTAAAATGAGCACCAGTATAGACTGAAATCTGCCTCTAAAGAAACGCGTTATACCCGAGTGCATCAAAAACACCAGCAGAATACAAGGCAAAAACCACATTGGAATGCCCCAATCCATATATTCTGGCCCTCCTTGGGCGTAAAAGATGCCCATGAAATTATCTACAACCGATAAATCTTGTGTGCTGCTTTTGCCAAACTTTCGCCCTACAGTCCACCAAAACAAGAAAAGCGTCGTGGCCCAAAAAAAATAGGGGATCAGCAGTTGTTTTACGCGCCGGATCAATTTTTGTGAAGACACTACAGCGGGCTGAAAAATTCCTGAAATAAGAAAAAACAAAGGCACATGAACACTGTAGATATAGGGTTCAATACTGGGAAAGTTATGGCCGTAAACCACCATAAAAATCGCCAGACCTCTGGCTTGATCTATCCAATTAAGTCGCTTTAATCCATAAGACATAGAGCAAATTTAACTGAATCTACTTAGGATTTGATCAATTTCACTGAAGTCTCGCTGTTAAAATTTTGATCTTGTATCCAGAGATAATAAATACCGACCTAGCTTTGATTTGAATTTTTAAACCAATTAAGTCTTAGACCAATAATGGATAAAAAGGTTTAACTGCATTAAATATTTTTCAAGGTAAATAAAATTAAAGTCATCGATACTGACAAATATCATATTCGGCTGAATTTCATTAATTTCACATAGCGCTCAAATAAACCCTGAAGCGTCTTTAGTGATTGCCAATTGTATCAACAACGATCAATAATTTATGAGAATCAAAGAATTTCAAATTTACACGGCCAAAATCCCTTTGAACCGACCTTTTGTCACCTCCTTGGGCCCTGAACCGTATTCAGAGCATTTATTTGTGCGTGTAGTTCTGGAGAATGGTCTATATGGCTGGGGTGAATGCGCCCCCTCAAATACTATTAATGGAGAGAATCTCGAAACATGCATAGCCTTGGCCCCCAAATTGACCCAAGCCTTGATTGGTAAAGAGGTAAGTGCGCATGAGCATATAGAGCAGTCAATGAATCAAGTGATTTATGGGAATTTCAGCATTAAATCCGCTATCGATTTGGCTTGCTACGATGCTGCGGCAAAATTGCATAATATGCCCCTATATCGCTATTTAGGAGCACACAGCATTAAGGCTATGCAAACCGACTACACGGTGAGTTTAAGCAGTCCTGAACTTATGGCCAAACAGGCCATCGAACTAAAGCAGCAGGGCTTTACGATTATCAAAGTAAAATTAGGCCAGAGTGCAGCAATCGATATCCAGCGGATTAAAGCTATTCGAGAGGCTATCGGTCCCGAGATTAAATTAAAACTTGATGCCAATCAAGGCTGGACTTTTGAACAGGCCGTTATGGTGCTCAATGAATTAAATGAGTGCACTATTGAATACTGTGAGGAGCCCATTAATCGAAAATTAGCTCATAGACTTGGCGCACTGCAAAGTGCAGTCCCAATACCTATTATGGCCGATGAGTCTGTTGTTGATCATTATGATGCAGAACATATGGCTACAGGTCAAAATATAGGTCTGTTTAACTTGAAATTGGGGAAATCCGGAGGGATAACTCCGATTAAAAAAATCATAGAGGTCGCCCAAAATACTGGCATCAGAATGCAGGTGGGTGGTTTTATCGAAACCAAAATTGTATTTACCGCAAATTGTCATTTGGCACAGTGCTCAGAAAATATTGTTTTCTTCGACTGCGACAGTCCTTTATTTCATCAATTCATGCCGACCAAAGGAGGTATGATTTATGAGGACAACTGGTATATTCGCCTAACCGAAGAGCCTGGACTGGGTATTGACTTAAAAGATGACTTTTTGGCCCAGTGTAAGCGCATTCAATAGAAGAATCAGTATTCTATTTTACTGAATTTCATTAATTTCACATCGCTATGAAAAACAAAGCGGTTGTGGGTGTTATCTCGCGTCCAGCCATTAATTTGGTATGGATCAAACGGGACCTGCGCACCCAAGACCATGCTGGTTTCCAAGCGGCAGAACAGCAGCAAATTCCGTATCTCTCGATCTATATTTTTGACCCAGATTTAATAGCCCATCCGGACACCAGTCACAGACATCTGAGTTTTATAAAAGGCTCTATTGAGGACATGAATAAGATCTTAAAGCCTTTTGACCGGACAGTGAGATCGTTTTACGCTCCTAGTCTGGAGGTATTGGAGCAGTTGTGGGTTCTTTTTGAAATTAAAAACATTTATTCCTACCAAGAAAGCGGGGTCCAAGTCACTTGGGGGCGTGATAAATCAGTGGCGAATTGGTGTAAAATTCATGGAGTACAATGGAGCGAATTTCAACAAAACGGCGTGCAACGGGGCTTGGGTCATCGCAAGGATTGGGTTAAAGATTGGTATACCACCATGTCAGGGCCGATCATAATCAATACATTTTCACGCCAAAACCCTGAGATTTTATCCAGTATAACGGCCTTAGAGGGTTTATATACCGCATATATAAAAGACACCGGTAAACCCGGGGACGCTCAAACAGGCCAGGACACAACCAGGCGGTTCAAACAGACTACAACCTTAGCAATGCAATCTTTCAAAAGCCTCCCGCCCAAATGCAACCCCCTGGACAATCCAAGGGATGGCAGTACCTAAAAAGTTTTGCCCAGGATCGTGGCGCTAATTATGCCCGCCATATTTCCAAACCAGAGCAGAGTAGGGTCAGTTGCAGTCGGCTTTCGCCTTATATCGCCTGGGGCAACCTCAGCGTGCGCCAGGTATTTCAGTATATTTACACCCATCCCAATAAAGCACCCTACAAGCGGGCTTTTGAGGGGATGCTTACGCGACTCAGGTGGCATTGTCATTTTATTCAAAAGTTTGAAGTCCAATGCGACTACGAAACCCATTGTATCAATCCTGGTTTTGAGTCCATGCCTCATGAGAACAATCCAGAATTTTTGACCGCTTGGAAACAGGGTCAGACTGGGATTCCACTTGTAGATGCAAACATGCGCGCCCTAAAAGCCACAGGGTGGATAAATTTTAGAATGCGAGCGATGTTGGTGTCTTTTTTAGTATATAATCTAGATCAAGATTGGCGACATGGGGTGTATCATCTGGCACAATTATTCTTGGATTACGACCCAGGTATCCATTATCCTCAGTTTCAAATGCAGGCAGGGACCACAGGAGTCAATACCATACGCATGTACAATCCTGATACGAACAGCCTCAAACATGACCCAGAAGGCGAGTTTATAAAAAAATGGGTGCCTGAACTGTGTGATTTACCCGCCGATTTAGTGCACGCCCCATGGCAACTTTCCGAATTAGAACAGACCATGTACGACTTTACTTTGGGTAAAGATTATCCTATGCCCATTGTGGATTTAACTAAGAGTGCTAAAGCAGCGCGAGACAAGATATGGGCTTATCGCAAATCGCCAGAAGTTCAAAACGCCAAAAAGCAGATTTTAGATACCCACGTCATACCGCGCTCGAAATAAAAAACCCGCCATTTCGGCGGGGTTAGTCGAAAAAATAATCATCAAAAGCTTACTATTTTAAGGCTTCAGCTTTTTCTTTCGAGGCAGTCCAAGTAGAATCTTTGGCATAAGCCATCATATACATTTCTTTAGCCTTTTTATTGTCTCCAAGTTCGGCATAAAAGTCACCATATGAATCGTAGGCATTTGTGACATCGGGATTGGCGCGCATGAAAAGTTCAAAGTGTAGTTGTGCTTTGTCCATGTCTTCCAAGTCCATATAGATATAGCCCATCATATTATTTACCGCACCGTTCTGAGGTAAGCGGTTCCATGCAACTTGAACCACATCCTTAGCCAGCTCTTTATCCTGTTCGTTAAAAGCGTACCACACACGAACCATTGGATCAACCGGGGCAAACATCATAGCATTGCGTAATTCTGAAAGGCGTGTGTCACGATCTAAATCATAAGATTTAATTAGATGTGCTTCCGCACGTGAGGCATTGTCAATTTTCGACATTGCGGCTTCTTTGGCGGCCATAAAATTATCTTTATCTCTTTTAAACCAGTAATAATGCATTTGGCCAAGGTGCGCCGTTGCCCATTTAGGATCCACACTCACTAGCGAATCAGAGAGGGCTAGAGCACGCTCGTTATCCAGATTCATCATGGCCATACGCATGTCACGGAAGGCGCGATTACCGCCCTCGATCTCCGTGGTTGGCCATACAAATCCAGCCGAACCAGCTGAGTTATCCACCCCTACGAAGCGCTCCCACTGCATTTGACCATTATTTTTTGTAACTACACCCGAAAAATTTCGGTAAAAAGTGTTTTCACCCATCACAAACCATTCGATGGTACCCATTACATTGGCATGCTGGCCCATAATGTATACATCATGTAAGTTTACTTTGATAGAATCTTCATAAAATACTCGCCCGTCTATATTAGACAAATCAAGGGTACGTGGTTTGTTACGCCAAAATGGATTGTTCCAAACAAGAGCATCTTCGGCAATGCCTGCAATATATCCAGGTACAGCATCTTGCAAGCCAATTTGGTTCTCGATATGGCTTTTTGCGAAATCACTTACCTCAGATTCAGTTAATTGTGGTGCACCACAAGAAATAAGGAGTATAGTGATACACATTAATAGTAGATTTTTCATAAAATTGGTTTAAGGTTATTGCTTGCAAATTAGGAAATTTCTATTTAATTGTCAATTTAAATAAATAAGTTAATTAATTGATAACGTTGACAACACAATTGGATCAAAATAGATTTCAATTAATTGTCAAAGCAAACAAAAAAAACCCGCCATTTCGGCGGGTTTTATAAGTGTTTTAATCATTAAAAGCCACTGGCAGCGGCATCATCCTGATACACGTAGTTAAAGGTGTAATAGCGCAAATCGTTTAGGGCGATTTGTTCGTTGATCACTGCTGGGGCGTCTTTGTAATAACTCAAGATCTCTACTTTGGCGAACTTGTTGTCTGCAGTGCGTATAACGATCACCTTTCCAGGAATAGGGTAAATCGCTAATAAATTAGGATCATAATTATACCAGCCATTACCGGATCCAGTAGGTATGGCCAGTCCACCGGGACCGTCCTGAGCAAAGGCTCCTGTATTAATACTGCTGATTTCATCAAAAATGCCATCGACAATATAGGCGCCTGCATTGCCGGTGCGCTCCGGTGCGTCAACAATCCCACTGCTGCTGCCCCCGTTGACGATAATACTGGTACCACGAAAAGCGATATCCCAATCTGTATCGCTTGTGGTGATCGCTCCACCGCTAAAGTCAAATTTTACAAAAGCACCAGAGGCGGCGGGTGGGTTTTGGGTATAATCTGTTTCCTGAGGTGCGTGTAAATTGCTCACCAAAATACTGTCGTTTTGGTTGTCCTCAGGGGGATTGCTGTCTTCTTTGCTGCACGAGGTAATCGTAAAGATACCGATCATTCCTAGGGTTAATAAAACTTGTTTTTTCATAGCGTTATTTTGTTTTAAATGTTAGAGATGCGTAAATAAGTCGTCCAGGTAAATTGGTCAATCGACCTGGATCGGTGTAATTCAAAAAATTGTCGATACCCGCACCGATGCGGAATTTTTTTCCAAGTGCTTTGTTCAGGCTGAAATCAAATATTGCAAAGGGAGATACCAAATCATCGTATTTGTCTAGGTAGCTGTTGCCATTAGTGTCAAAAAGTCCAAAGGCACTACGATAGGTGCCGCGTACTGAACCATCCATATCCCATCGAGGTAAATCAAAAAACACCTTAGCATTTGCCGTATGTCTGGAGCGATTCACCAAACCTAAATAGTCGTTTGCCTTCAGACGAAATACAGGACTGCTGGGGCTGAGTCGTCCAAAAACTTCCCCGTTGTTAAATGCTTTTTGAGCATCTTTATCCTTAGCAATAAGGTATTGATATCCCATACTAAATTTGAGACTAGGATTAATTCTGGCCGTAAAATCAGTTTCTAAACCTTGGGTAAAGACTCGGTTTACATTGTAATAACTAAAAACGTTTTGGCCATTGGTCTTCTGGGCAATAACTCTTGTGTCAATCAGGTCCTTGATGTCGTTTCTAAACAGATTGACGTTCCATTTAACCTGAGGCGCAAATTTAAAGTCAATCCCAAAGTTTAAGGCCAGAGAGCGCTCTGGGCGCAAAGGGTCTTCAAAATTCTCCAATGGAACCGAAACATTCAAGATTGCTCCACTTGCTTGAAGCTCAGGTAATCTCACGGACACCGCATTATACCCCAGTACGGTATAACCGGCGGTGGAATTAGTAAAATCAAAATAAAGTTGTCTGAAATCTGGTGTTTTAAACCCATAGCCCAGAGAGGTTTTGAGGCTGATCTTATCGGTTAATACATAGCGCATAGCCAGTTTAGGACTGAACTGTGAGGCATAAGCGCTGTGTAAATCGTAGCGAGCACCCGCCACTAGGTTGAGTTTTTCAGTAATTTGATTGTCGTATTGTAAGTAGGCGTAAGGGGCGTAAAACTCAGGGGTACCAAAGAAATCAGTGCGTTTGAGTTGCTCATAAGTAAGTCCCAAGCCGCCGATCCATGTTCCAGAACTATCACTAACCCTTTTCAACCGCAATTCAGGACGACTGAACCACTGATCAAAATCGCTTTGACTAAAAGCGCTGCCATCTGGATTATTCAAAGACTCAGAGGCCATATATCTAGTGGTATACCATTCAATCTCTTGTGTCCAATGTTCCAGCGGAGTACGCGACAAATTCAAGGTTGTGTTAAATTCATTGATGTCACTGGCCCCAGCGAGTGTGCTGCTGGCGGTATAATCTTGATTTTGATGGTAATAGCGCCCAGATACTTGCATCTGGGTCCATTGATTTAAATCACCCTTGTACTTGACCTGAGCGGTGTAATTAGTATAGGGCTCCACGGTGCGCAAATCGTCGGTTTCCAATAAATCATATCCGTCTGAAGAAAGTCGATTGACAAATATGGACCACTCATCCACGAGATTATTATCCGTGTATTGAGCGCGCAAATCATGGGTATTAAAACTGCCTCCGCGGTAATCAAAACGTGTCTTTTTTCCCGGGCGAGGATTCTCGGTAATGATATTGATTACACCTCCTAAAGCTTCATTGCCATAAAGGCTAGAAGAGGCGCCGCGCACGATTTCGATCTGTTTGATATTGCCTACAGTGACACGGCTTAAGTCCAAAGTTCCTGCCGAACGTCCGATCAGCGGTACTCCATCAATCATCACCAGGGTATATTGGCTGTCTAAACCTTGCATTTGCACCCCTTGACCTCCGCCAAAATCAGCTACGGTAATCAGGCCCGTTTGTTCTTCCAGTAGGTCGGTAAGTCTAATGGCATTGATGGCCTCAATTTCTTTTTGAGGAATAAACTGAGTGGGCATAGGCAATGAGGACATTTGTCGCTGGGTCCTTGTGGCAGAAACTACCACCGCATCGAGCTCCTGTGCAGTGATTGAATCGGCCGTAATGACTGTATTTTGTGCAGAAAGACTTGTGTTAAACCCTGCCAAAACAATTCCTACAATCCTGAAGTAAATCGATAAAATACTTGTGCCGCGCACCCCAAAAATTTTACGGTGCAAATGTCGTATAACAAGACATAATATGCAAAGTAAATCAAATCAATTAACTCTAATTTACCATAGGTATTTCTTATTCAAGACTACTAGAGCTATATCCCGAACTTCTTGGGTTATCTTATTCTATAGCCGCCTTCAGGGCCTGAACGCCTCCCACCACTGGAATGGTCAATTTTGTATCCATTAGATCGATGGTCATTTGCGTCCCTGGTTCTGGCCTGAGGGTAAAGTCGGCGTCTGAAGAAAAAATCATCAGTCCTATTTGTGCCCCTGCAGGGATGACTTGATCATCAGGCATAAAATCAAAAGTAACCTGAACAAATGCACCTGGTTTAAGCGGAGCACTTTCTCTTAAAGAAGTATTTTGAGGGTCGGCCCATCCACGGGTGATGATGTTATCAGTAATTGGGGCTTTAGCATCAGGATTCCAGGGTAAAGCGACCAGATATGCTGAAAGGTTCACCGCTTCCTTACTCGAGGCTAATTTAACTGATATTTTAGGAGTGCCAGAGATGTGGACGGCCTCTTTTAATGGAGCTGTGGCATAGAGTAAACGATGATTAGAGCTTGAGGCGCTGGCAAGATCAGCGGCAGTGAAATGATAATCGTCGGTAAGCTGCTCTTGACTGGATACTGAATTAGGCGAAAGGTCCAAAACACCGATATCATTACCCCCTAAGTGTGGGTTCAGCGTTACCTGTTGAGCTTCGGGATTCGGGTAGTCCGCGTAAGGTGTCGGCTGGTCTATAGGATCAGACTCTCGCACAATCCATGATTTAGGCCCAGTGCCAGCGCCGTTGTCTACCCCGTGAAGGTAGTGGCTGAACCATTGATTCATCATCCAAAGAGGGGGAGGACCACCATGGCCTTTTTGGTGATAATAAATTTGATGATCTAGGCCCATACTGCGCGCACGATCATAAATACGATAACTGTGTTCAGGCATCACATTCCAATCGTTAAATCCATGGGCCATAAGTAAAGCGGCTTTCATGGGCGCCATTTGATTGAGATAATCTCTACTGGCCCAAAAGTCGTTGTAATCGCCAGTTTTGCGATCCATGCCTAGACGCATGATGCTGTCGCGCACTCTTGCATTGTTCCCGGCTCTTTTTTCTGTATCTCCACTATGTATAAAATCGTATAAAACATCAATATCTTCCCCGAGATAACCCCCTGGAGAGCGCACCAGTCCGTTTGAGCGATAATAATGATAATAGGAGGTATTAGGCGCGATGGGAATAATTACCTCTAAACCTTCCACTCCTGTAGTTGCAGCTGCCAAAGGCAAGGTGCCGTTATAGGAGGTGCCCGTCATGCCCACTTTGCCAGTCGACCAGTAGGCCGTAACGGCTGCGCCGCCTACTGCTGCATCAAACCCTTTTGCGCGCCCACATAGCCAGTCTACCACAGCTTTTGGTGCTAGCGATTCATTGATGCCACCCACCGTCGGCGCGCCCTGAGATAAACCTGTCCCAGGCGAGGAGGAGTGGACCACGATATAGCCTCGTGGCACCCATGTTTTTATGTGGGAGTTCGAAATAATAGGACGCTCTCCCGTGCGTGTAACTTCGGGGTGAATATGCGGTGGTGATTCGGCTCCAAGTTCTTGATGCACATCCCAAAACGAGCCTGGTACGTCCCCAGCAACCCCAGCAAAATAAGGGCTTGTTACATAAATCACTGGTAGTTTAAGCCCTTGAGCATCAGTTTGCTTTGGCCGTGTGACTGACACATGCATACGATCAAGATTGCCATCCATGTCTGAGTCAAACTCGGTTTCCACCCATAGGTCATGGCGGATCCACTGTCTTTGGTCTGAAAATTCTTCCACTACTTGGGCTAGACCATCTTTGAAAACTGGGACTGATTTTGGGGTTTGCTCATTTTGCCCCCGCATCATTCCTGTGAAAAGTAGCGCTAGTGTGCAAACCATTAAACTAATGATGGGTTTGAATCTTTGGATCATATTCATGGATTTAATCAGCTTTATGACACAAGATAATCCATTTTGTGCCTTGAGCGTCTGTGGTAAAAAACAAATATTGGTCGCCGCCTTCTTTTATTTGCCATTCAGCCCGAATTTTTGCCACGGTTTGTGGAAAATCCCTTGTGGTTATATTGTATTGCTGCCCCTTGAATACCTTCATGTGGCGCTTGGCATAAGGCCAGTGTTCCATCACCTTAAAGACGCGACCTGGAAATTCCAAAAGTTGTTCTGAGGTGAAAAGATGTGCGTTAGGTCCGATTCTTAAAACAGGAAAGTCTTCTGTCAGGGCGGCGTATTGCCCGATTTTACGCAAAGGCGCGTTCGGTTCGTATAAATAACTCTGCGGTGTGCTGAATCTGATCTGCTCAGGACGGTTCCAGTTAAAATCAAAAACTACTTTACAGTCGATACCTCCTTGATCTGTGGATAAACTTAAGTTATCTTGACCTGGGTGGGCCGTCTCATCAGTAAGGGGGTTGCCATTGTTTAAATTAACAGCGAAAACGCGCGGATTTTCGGCATTAGATGCACTTTTTTGGATCAGCCATAAAATTTCCTTGACCTCATTATTTATTGCCACCACGTGTATTTCAGTGACTTTTTTAAGCTGCTTTAAAACTAAATTTAAATCCAACATTGGCGAGGTTTTGAGCATAATATTTGGGCTGCACTCGAGTAAATAATCCAAGTGTTTCAAAACATCAGGGCTGCAATCCTCTAATCGAAATACTTTGTTTTTATGGGCATCACGTCTGGCGGGATCCAGATAAATCAAATCTAAGGCGCCGCCAAGCGTTTTCAATCCCTGAAGTCCGTCGCCATGATGGCAGAGGACTGCTGCCTCGAGTACTGTCAAATTGTGCGCAACCAAACTAGAAAGCGATTCATCGAGCTCAAAGTGATGCACCCGCGCGCCAACTTGGGAAAAATAATAAGTGTCCACCCCAAAACCACCAGTGAGATCAGCAATAATTTTAGGCTGTGGTTGACTTAAGGGCTCTTTGGACTCTTGATAGGTTAAATCACCGCCCAAGTGGCGCGCGGCAATTGCTGCCTTGTATTGGGCAGTGGCCTGTGAGGAGCATTGTTCCAGAGAAATTTTTACTGGAAACAATAGCCCCGGGGTCTTAGCCCATTGTGGTAGTTTTTCTAGGGTTTTGCGATAGCCTTCGACTTGTTGTAACAGTTCTTGCCGATGAATACCGTCAAAGGGAAGAGGTGCAAATGCTATTTCCTCTATTGAGGCCGTATTTTGGCGTATCCACTGCTGAACTTCTGGGTTCAGGAGCAAAGGATTTATGGTGATTTGCCCAGACACATTTGAATTTTGGTCCTGCGCCATCAGTTTAAAAATACGTAATGAATCATATTGGCCCCCATTTGTAGGGCATTTAAACGTACGGATTCAGGGTCGTTGTGTACTCGTGGGTCTTCCCAGCCATCGCTGAGATCCGATTCATAGGTGTATAAAAGTGCTAATCGCCCCTCCAGAATGATACCCAAGGCTTGCGGCCTTTGATTGTCGTGCTGGTGTATTTTTGGCAATCCTTGAGGAAAGTTAAAAAAGGTATTGAAGATGGGATGACTAACAGGAAGCTCCTCTAAGGGTGCATCGGTGAATAAACTGCTGAGAATAGGTCTGATATAGGGGTCCATCCCATAATTGTCATCAATATGCAAAAATCCACCACCTTTTAAGTATTCACGTAATGTTTCCAGCTCCAATTCTGTAAAAAACACATTGCCGTGGCCCGTCATATGAATCCATGGCAGATCAAATAGTTCTTCGCTTGTTAAGGAAACGGTTTTGACTTGAGACTCAAGGCTAGTACCTATATGCTCATTGCAGAATTCGATGAGCTGTGGCAGGGCAGTAGGGTTACTGTACCAATCTCCACCACCTGAATATTTTAAAACCCCCAGCGTTTGTGCCTGGAGTCCAGAAGCTAATAATAATCCCAGACATATCTTGATCAGTACCCTCATTACACAAATCTAAACAATCGATTTGATACCTAAAATTTGAACTGCGGCGATACCAGCGGTTTCTGTGCGTAATCGTCGATCACCCAGGGAAACAGCTTTAAATCCTTTTGTTAAGGCGAGCGCCACCTCTTCTGGAGTAAAATCGCCTTCAGGACCGATAAGTACTAATGCTTTGTTATGCATTGCGGAAACTTTTAAAAGGTGGTCCGGAATCTCGTGATTGCAATGGGCAATATAACAGTCCGTATCGCTGAAGTCTTGGTTTAAGAAATCAACAATAGACGCCTCAGGATCAATAGTTACGCCGTAATAACTCAGTGATTGTTTAACGGCTGCATCACGTCGTTTTTCAAGTCGATCGATGCGGAGCGCTTTTCGTTCACTGTGTTGACAAATAATCGGACTGACACGCGAAACCCCTAATTCTGTAGCTTTTTCCACAAACCATTCTAAACGCTCCATTTGTTTGGTCGGGGCTATTGCGATATGTATTTGTTGGGTAGGCGCAGGGTGTTGTACCGTTTGGTCGATACTTACCACACAGCCTTTGTGACTGGCCTGTGTTATAGTCGCCGTGGCTACAAGGCCTCTGTTGTTGGTAATCGTGATTTGGTCTCCTGCTTTGTGACGCAGTACTTTAACTAAATGTTTGCTTTCCTCCGGGTCAAATACCAAAGTTTTATCGGAAGCCTCTAGGCCGTTATGGAGAAACAGTTGCATACTAAAAACTCAATCTAGATTTGGCCGCAATAGCGTGACTGGCCTGTTTCCCCTCTAAAAATTTTAGATAGCCCACAATGCCGATCATGGCGGCATTATCGGTGCAATAGGCAAACTTGGGCACATAAGTTTTCCAGCCTCGGTCAGTCTGAGCTTGTGCAAGGGCTGCGCGAATCCCCGAATTAGCCGAGACCCCACCACCTATAGCGATACGGTTCACACCGGTTTGGGCCACTACATTGTCTAACTTTTCCATTAAATAATCCACTATAGTCTTTTGTATGCTGGCACAAACATCATTCATGGCATGGGATAAAAAATCAGGATCTTGCGCCTGCTGCTGCTCCAAAAAGTACAAAATCGCAGTTTTTAGTCCGCTAAAGCTAAAATTTAAGGGATCTACTTTGGGTTTTGGAAAACTATAGGCCTCAGGGTTACCTTCTCTTGCGTATCGATCGACCAAAGGACCGCCAGGATAGGGCAAGCCAAGCATCTTTGCAGATTTATCATAGGCCTCACCCACAGCGTCATCGATGGTTTCTCCCAGTATTTCCATATCGAAATAACCCTTGACCAGCACAATTTGGGTATGGCCACCACTGATGGTCAGTGCGATAAAAGGAAATTCAGGTATGCTCTGTTCTGAATCGCGTATGAAGTGGGCCAAAATATGAGCGTGCATATGATGCACATCAATGAGCGGAATGTCCAAACCCAGGGATAAACTTTTGGCAAAACTCGTCCCCACTAAAAGGGATCCCATGAGCCCAGGACCTTGGGTAAAAGCAATGGCACTTAACTGATTTTTATCGATATTTGCTCGTTGTAACGCCTGATCAACTACAGGGACAATATTTTGTTGATGAGCCCTTGAAGCCAGCTCAGGAACTACGCCGCCATAGGCGCGATGAATTTCTTGGTTGGCAACAACATTCGACAAAACCCTGTCGTTATGCAATACAGCGGCAGAAGTGTCATCACAAGAAGACTCAATGGCCAAAATATAGATATCTTTATTCAACGCAGATCGGATCATTGTGGCTAGCACAAAAGTTTGAGACAAATTTAAAACAATAAGAGGGATCAAAAAACTAATTCAAATACTAAAGCGTGCTGCTATTGTGATCCTGTTATTGGTCTTCGGGCTACTTGTTGTTTTGAGTATACCAAAGGTTCAATCTTCATTGGCCCAGAGTCTTACTGAAAAAATAAATCAGGATTATGGGGTTCAGGTAAGCATTGAGCGATTAGGCCTTAATTGGAAAGGCGTTCTTGATTTGCGCCAGGTGCTAATCTTAGACCACCATCAAGACACCCTGATTCAAGCAGTAAAAATTAGCACAAATCTCCTGAGTCTAACGGATCTAGAGGCCAATAGATGGGCTTTTGGTCGACTCTGGCTCGATGAAGCACTTTTACGAATAATCACCTATGAAAATGAGCCTGTACACAGTCTAGACCATTTTTTAGCCCAGTTTCCGCCTTCTCAAGACCCTGAGCCTGATCAATATCCCTTTGTGCTGCTTGTGGGTAAGTTAGCTTTGGAAGATACCCGCATTGAAATAAAGGATTACAACCCCGAATTTGAGCGAGATTTAGGGTTTAATCATGTTTTTCTGAGTGCCAATGACTTTAGAATCAGCGGCCCTGAACTCGGGGCTAAAATCAGTAATATGGGCTTTGAAAGTAATTTCGGGCTCAATGTAACTCAGCTCTCTGGGGATTATTACTACGATAAAAATACTATGGGCATCGCTCAAATGAATTTGATTACTCCGCAATCATCGGACTTGCGCGGAGATTTATCCCTGTCCTATCCACAGGGTATGAGCAATTTTACGGATAAGGTGTATCTCGAGCTGGACCTCGAAGAAGGGTCAGTTTTTGCTACAGCGGATATCAATAATTGGTATGATGCCTTTGATAAAGTAGGATTTATTGCGCTTTCGGGAGGACTCCACGGCACCCTGAATGATTTGACATGGAGTCAGGCGAGACTCACTTATCGCCAGTCTGACTTAAATGGGGAGGTTAAGTTAAAAAATATGCTCAATGATGCGCCATTTTATTTGGACATCCAGGACATGCAACTTACCAGTCGGCATAATGACTTGATAGATTTTATGCCTGAAGATTTAGGGCCGAATTTACCAGCGTCACTCAAGCGCCTCGGGAAAACTTCGATGTTAGGGCATTTGCGCCTAATGGGTGATGTTTTGACTTTTGAAGGGACTTTTGGCAGTGCCTTAGGCCGAATAAAAACCAAATTTGAACTCGGGAATATGGATCGGGCAGATTTTGCCTTTTACAATGCCAATATCGAGGCCAAAGGATTTCAAATCGGTCGTTTGATAGGAGATAAGGCCATCGGCGGGGTTACAGGCACGATTGCGATCAAAGGTCGGGGCTTTAGCACAGATCGTCTCAACACCCAAATTAGTGCTAATTTTGAGGGTGTTCAGTATTTAGGCTATACTTATCGCAATGTTGAATTTGAGTCTGACTTGGTAGCGCCATTTCAAAAATGGTCCTGGTCCATCCAGGATGAGTATCTACAAAGCAGGGGAACCTTGAGTGGAGAAGAGCGCGACGGTCAAATTCGACTTGACGCAGATGCACAAGTGGACTTTGCAGATTTGCATACACTGGGCTTGATACAAAGAGACTCTGTTGCAGAATTTTCAGGTGCATTTAAAGCGCAAATTTACGGTCCGGATTACGATCAATTGTCAGGTTCACTAATTTTGGCCAATACCTTTTATCAGACACAAGAGCGCTATTACTTTTTTGAGGACTTGGCCCTGAATTTAGACAATGGTACCCAACAAAAAACCCTGTCTATTGACTCGCCTGATGTCATCAAAGGTAGTTTGTCCGGTGTGTTTAACTGGGCCGACATACCGAACCTTTTTCAAAACGCACTGGGAGCTAACTACATAAATTACGTCCCCGAACCTGTAATGCCGGATCAAAGCCTGACTTATGATTTTGAGATTTATCACAAAATTGTAGACTTGTTTTTGCCAGAACTTCAATTGGGAACCGATACTCGTGTCAGAGGGCTGGTCACTGATAAAATGGATGAATTTGAGTTTGATTTTTCAGCACCTGAACTGCTTTTAATGGGTAATTACTTCGGTGGGGTCAAAGTGTTGATTGATAACGATCATCAGTTGTTTCGCTCTGCGATTTCAGTAGACTCGATTTACACTGGCTCGCGTTATTTTAACGATTTGCGTCTGGTCAATGGAGCGCCAGCCGATACCATTAACACTTCGATAAATCTCAAGGGCGGTAAGAAAAAAAAAGACAATTATACCTTAGCGTTATTTCAGACTAGAGACAGTCTGGGTAATGCTGTTATTGGTCTAAACCCCTCTACGCTCACCCTGGGCGACCAAATTTGGGAATTCAATAAAGATAAGTGGGAGCAAACCCATAGTTTGACTATCGGTAAAGATGCCTCCCTAAATCTGACCCCCTTAATTCTTTCGAATAAGTCGGAGACCATTACCCTTAGTGGTTTTCGCAATGCCGAAACGGCCTTGAGTCTAGAGCTTGATTTTGATCAGGTTAATATTGACCACATATTACCCAGTATAGAGGATTTAGCCCTGGCCGGTACGCTTAACGGTAGATTGCAATTCAAAAAGATACAAGAGAATTACTTTCCGAGTTCTAATTTAACCTTGACCTCATTTGCCGTAAATCAAGTCCCGATGGGGGATTTGACTGTAGGCATTTCCGGGAATAAAGACCTTTCGCAATACCGAATAAATTCAACCCTAAACAAGGACGGAAAAAATAAATTCAAAGCCGTTGGGGCAATTGATTTGAATCAAGACCAGCCATATCTGGACATGAATCTCACATTGCGCGATTTTGACCTCAAGGCCTTGAGTCCCCTCGGACGAACTGTACTGAGTGATATCGAAGGTGTGGTTGATGGACGTGCAAAAATACAAGGTTTGTACAATGCACCTGTAGTAACAGGGGATTTGACCCTAAATAACACCAAATTGCGCATTCCTTACCTGAATATTGACTTAGCCGTAGAGGATAAAGCGCGTATAGACATCTCCAATGGTGCTTTTAGTATCCCCCCAACGCGCCTGACTGATCTTAAATACAAAACTCAAGCCACGCTTAGTGGCGGGGTTACCCATGATAATTTTGGTGATTGGGCCTTAGATTTAAACATGACCACAGATCGCTTTTTGGCCCTAGATACGCCCGCCGAAGAATCTGTATTGTATTATGGAACCACCTTTATCGACGGAGGGGCGACCATTGTGGGACCCACCGATGAATTGGTGATTGACGTAACAGCACGTACTCAAAAAGGCACCACATTTAAAATACCCATCAGTGATGTCACCACAGTAGGGGACGATTCATTTATTCGCTTTATTTCTCCCGAAGAAAAGCAAGCTCGGATTAATGGAATCACCTATGTGCCTGATGAGATCAAAGGGTTAACTGTAAATTTTGACTTGGACATTAATGATCAGGCCGAGGTAGAGATTCTTGTGGACCCGGCCAATAAATCTAAGTTTAAAGGACGTGGTACGGGACTTATGTTTATTGAGATCAATACTCTGGGTAAATTCAAAATGTGGGGCGAGTTTATTGTGATTGAAGGAAATTACGATTTTAGGTATGGTGGTATTGTGGATAAAACCATAGATGTGGTTCCTGGAGGAAGAATTTCCTGGAATGGGGCGGCAGATCAAGCGCAGCTTGATTTAACCGCTAAATATCGCGTAGAGGATGTCAACCCATCGGCATTACTGGACAACCCATCGCTGAACAGTACCGTCGATGTCGAGGTGCTTTTAAATCTCACGGGGCAGATCATGCAGCCTGAGTTAGATTTTCAGCTTGATTTCCCTAATGTGTCTTCGGCGGTTCGTGACGAGTTAAATGTCAAGCTTAACGAAAGAGAACAGCGACAACTACAGGCGATTTATCTGGCTGCAACCGGATCATTCCAAGGCGATGGCGGTCAAAACATAGTAGGAACACTCACCGAGCGAGTCAATAAACTCGTGGCAGATCTGCTGGCCGATAGCGATTCTAAGTTTAAAATACTGCCCACAATAGGGACGCGTCAGGTCGATTTGAATGCGCAGCTCGAATACAATGTCGGGGTACAAATCAGTACCCAGATTTCCGAACGTGTATTGATCAAT
>OMJU01000109.1 GCA_900299425.1 Candidatus Rokuibacteriota bacterium | reverse complement strand
TGGGCAGAGCAACAACCCCAAATCAGTATCGTCACCCCCTACCGCATTGGAAACGATACGATCACTCATTACATCGCTCAAGACCTTATTGATATATTTGCCATAAGCGATAATCAGGCGTTCAATCGTCTTTACGATCTGCTCGGACGTGATTTTATCAATCAAAGGATGGCCGATTTAAATCTAGGTCCATTTCGACTGGCACATCGTCTATCTATCCCACAGGCGGCGACACCAGAGCATCCGATTTATTTCTTTGAAACCTCAGAAGGCATAGCTACATTCCAAGCGCAGCCAGACCGACCTGTTGATTCTATTGTGGTCGCAGGCACCCAAAAAGGAATTGGTTTTATATCAGATGAGGTCCAGGTCAACAATCCCATGGATTTTAGTCGGAAAAACTATTTCCCTCTGGAGACCATGGTAAACTTGATGGAAAGACTTTTCCCTTTAAATTGCTCTGATTGTCCTTCGACCTTCAAATGGTCTAAAAACACTGAAGCTTTTGTAAAAAGCCTGATGAGCGGTGTCCCGAGAAAACAAGGCTTTGATGAAGTGCAATACCCAGATGGTTATGTAAAATTCTTTTTTCTTGGAGACAGCAATCAGCGGATAGATCCGTCTTTAAAAATACACAACAAAGTAGGCTATGCCTACGGAACACTCACCGACATCGCCTATGTGGTGGACACAAAACACGATTTACATTATATTCTAGGCGCGACCCTCCTAGTCAATAAAAATGGGATTTTCAATGACAACACCTATGAATATGATTCGATAGGCCTCCCTTTTCTGGCCCAAAGTGCCCGAAGTTTACACCAATTACTGGTCGAGGCCAAAACTGGGCGGTAGACTCCCTAAAGCCTCATTATACTGGGCGATGATGTCTTCTATTATTGTTGCTGCTGGTTTAATCTCGTCAATCATACTGGCGATTTGCCCTATTTCTAATTCACCCTCATCAAGATCACCCTCGAACATCCCGCGCTTCGCGCGGGCCCGCCCTAAATGGGCGCGCAACTCTTCTACAGAAGCTCCAGACTGATAAAGACCCTGCAAATCTTGGTAGAATTTATTTTTAAGCAGACGCACTGGAGTCAATTCTTTTAGGGTCAGCTCAGTAGCACCTTCTCCGGCTTTTACCACGAGATCTTTAAACAACTGATGTCCACTACCCTCCTGGGAGGCCACAAAACGGCTACCCATTTGGACCCCATCTGCTCCGAGTATCATAGTGGCTAACATACCCTGACCGGTGGCGATGCCTCCAGCGGCAATCAGCGGTAAGTCTGTAGCCCGGCGCACCGACGGAATTAGTGTCAACGTAGTCGATTCCTCTCGACCATTGTGCCCTCCAGCTTCAAAGCCCTCGGCCACTATCGCATCAACTCCTGCTGCTTCGGCCTTTTTGGCAAATTTTGTACTGCTCACTACGTGAACCACAGTAATCCCGGCAGCTTTAAGTCTTGCCGTATGGGTAGCCGGATTACCCGCAGAGGTAAAAACAATGGGTACGCGGTGCTGTAAAATCAGTTCTATGATCTCCTGGATATTGGGATAAAGCAGCGGTACATTAACACCAAATGGTTTCTGGGTTGCGGCCTTGCAACGCTCGATATGCTCGTTGAGTACCTCTGGATACATAGACCCTGCACCGATCAAACCGAGCCCCCCTGCGTTACTTACCGCACTGGCCAATCGCCACCCGCTATTCCAAATCATCCCTCCTTGAATGATGGGATATTTGATCGAGAATAATTCGGTGATGCGATTTTTCATTTAGGCCTTGATGAGTTTAAAGGATTGTTCTTGTCCCGAGGGTAAAATCAATTTAATGAGATAAGCCCCTTTTGCCCAATGCATCACTGGAATTTCACTTTGTGCGGGGTTCACTTGAATGGACTCAATAAATTGACCAAGCATATTATAGACTTTTAATTGAGCCTGCTCAACACCTCCTGGCAAAAGCACGCTAAAGCGTTCGTTTACCGGATTCGGTGAAAGCGCGACTTGCGTCTTAAGTAGGTGGTCATTTTGTGAGAGTAAGGATAAAGTATTGAAGGCCAATTCAAAGTTTGGAATACCATAGCCCATTTGATCTGTTGGATTATTGAATAAATGTGCAGACTCACGAACCACCTGCATTAATTCGGCATTGGTAGTCTCTGGAAAGGCTTGCCACAGACAAGTTACTGCCCCGGCGATAATCGGAGAGCTGAATGAGGTACCATTGCTAAAATCTACTACTCCAGAAGAAGAAATCACTGCCGCACTTTGACCTTTGGCCATAACATCGGGTTTGATCCGCCCGTCAACCGTCGGGCCTCTCGAGCTAAACGACACATAATTACCCAAATTGTTGACCGCACCGACGGCCAATAATCCAATGGCATCGGCTGGCGTCGCTACGGTTCCAAAACTATTACCTTGGTTACCTGCCGAGGTCACTAAAACCATCCCTTTTTCGTAGGCTAGATTCGCCCCACGTGCCGCAAAAGTCGTTACCCCATCAAGATCTTCGTAACTGTGATCGTAATTTGAATTATCATAGGCTTGATATCCTAGAGAAGTGTTGACTACATCGACTCCTAGACTGTCTGCGCGCTCTAAAGCCTCAACCCACCAGGCCTCTTCACGTGGATTTTCAGAAGGACCATATTCCGTGCGGAATAAATAAAAAGACGCATCGGGCGCAGTTCCAGCAAACTGATTGTCCAGATAGCCGCCAATATCACTTGTGGTCTGAATACCATGAGATCCGGTTCCGGTAACGTCCGCAGTTCGTGAGTAAAAGTCAAAAGTCCCTAAAAGCCTGCCGTTATCCATCACATGTGCAAACCCCGGATTGGTCGCAAAATCTGGAAAGCCTGAATCCAAAACGGCCACAATCATCCCCAGTCCAGTAAAATCTTGTAAATGCAAATAATCTCCTGCAATCATTTCTATTTGATTGGCCGCCGCCCCGTAATTATATTCAACCCGATTTTGGGGGTCTGCTAAGACTTTAAATTTATTTGGCACAGGTTGCGGATTTGGGAAATTGAGGTCTTTATCGGCATATTCTATCCCCACCACATAAGGCAAATCAAGTAAGGCCTCCAGGTCGTTCACCGTCCCCTGAACATACACGCAATTCATCCATTTTGACTTTGCCCAATACGTAATTCCAGGACTGTTTTTCACTTCCTGAATATATGCCTCGGTAACAGGTACATCACGCGCATCAATGACTACTGAATGCATGGCTTTTCTATCTAAAGCCTCTTGCGTGAGAATAGTAATGGGATTGTTAATTGAGGC
This sequence comes from Candidatus Rokuibacteriota bacterium, assembly GCA_900299425.1. Lineage (GTDB taxonomy): Bacteria > Bacteroidota > Bacteroidia > Flavobacteriales > Flavobacteriaceae > BACL21. The sequence goes on along the minus strand of OMJU01000109.1, from coordinate 1,692 downwards.
TTCGACATTTTCTTTGTCCAAAAAATAAATCCAAGCATCTTGAATTTGAGCCTGTACCGATAAACCTATCAGTAGCCCCATAATAGTCAAAAAATATTTCATGCTTATTCGATTACACCGCTACCCAAAAGCTCATTGTCTTGATACCAAGCTACAAATTGTCCTGAGCTGATTGCGGTTTGTTCCTTCTCAAAGATAACATAAAGACCCGAATCCTTTTGATATAAACGAGCCGATTCCAAAGGTTGGCGATAACGAATACGGGCCTTAATCTCAAGTTCTTGACCCACGGACAAGCTCAGGTCTGTTCTGACCCAATGCACCTCGCTCTGAGTCATGCGCAGCCCGCGACGATGCAAGCCTGGATGGGCTTTTCCCTGCCCTACATAGATTATATTACGCCCTACGTCTGTCGCTAGTACAAATAAAGGTTCTTGTTTTCCGCCGACCGACAAGCCTTTGCGCTGGCCTATGGTAAAAAAATGAGCGCCTTGGTGGGTGCCGACTAAGATCCCATCAGCAGGCTCATATTGAAAAGGAGTGCGCCAATAGTCGTGCCACTGATCGTCCGTGGCGCCCTCATCAGGCTGCTTGCTGTAGCCGGACCAATCATGTGGTATTTCTATTATAGGACCCTCTTTAGCCTTGAGCTGTTGTTGCAGAAAATCAGGCAAACGAACCTTCCCAATAAAACAAAGTCCCTGAGAGTCCCTTTTTTCCGCAGTAATTAAGCCTTGCTCTTTTGCAATTGCCCGAACCTCATCCTTTTTGAGGTGCCCAATGGGAAATAATGCCTTCGCAAGCTGATCCTGAGTCAACTGACACAAAAAGTAAGATTGGTCTTTGTTATTGTCCGCTCCAGCCAGCAAATGATGAACCGGCTCACCACCAATTTCAGTTGTTTGCTTTTGACAATAATGTCCTGTAGCTACATAATCAGCGCCAAGGCTTTGGGCTATGGTCAAAAAAATATCAAATTTAATTTCACGATTGCACAAGACGTCAGGATTTGGCGTACGCCCCATTTCATACTCCCGAAACATATAGTCCACAATGCGCTCTTTATACGCCACACTCAAATCCACTGTTTGAAATGGAATACCAAGTTTTTGGGCCACGAGCATGGCATCATTACTGTCTTCTAACCAAGGGCATTCTTTAGAAATAGTGACACTATCGTCATGCCAGTTTTTCATGAATAAACCCAAAACATCATAGCCCTCTTCCTTGAGCAAATAAGCAGCAACACTAGAATCAACGCCTCCGCTGAGTCCCACCACAACACGTTTATTTACCTGCTTTGTGCTCATACTAGTGATGTTGTGCATTAAAATTTTCTTCTTTGGTGACCACGCCATTAACATAGGTCTTCCAAATTCCAGATTTTTTATCGCGATCATAATGCCCCGAAAGCTCAAGTGCGCCGGTCAAATCAAAAAACTCAGCCGGCCCGTGCAATAGATCCTCTTGATAGCTAAAGGTCTTAATGAGCTGCCCGCCGGGACCATAATATGAGCAGGTTCCTTGGCGCTTTCCCTGAACATAAGCACAGTTTTCTGCCAAAGTCCCATCAGGATAGTAAGTGCTTTTAATGCCATCGAGGAGATCATTCTTATAATTTTCCCGGGTCATTACAGTCTTACCGCCTTTATGAAAAGTTGTCCAAAGTCCTATGCGCTTTTGATCTTGCAT
>OMJU01000108.1 GCA_900299425.1 Candidatus Rokuibacteriota bacterium | reverse complement strand
AAGGTAGCGAGCAAAAAAAAATGCGCCCCCGTGGGGCGCATTTTTAATCAAATTTATATTAGCTAAACCGAGGATTTTTTATAAAACCATGACTGAGTCGATAAAATCCTCGATAGCTTTTATCAGGCCTTTACTAGATCTTTTTCGTTGCGAAAAACAAGTTCATTGTCAAAACAGTCGATCAAAATGATGCTATCTGTCTGAAGTGCTCCCGAGAGTATCGATTTAGACAAGGCATTGAGCACCTCGCGCTGAATGACTCGCTTAACAGGGCGCGCACCGAATTGAGGATCAAATCCGCGCTCAGCTAGCCACGCTTGGGCCTCTGGTGTTGCGTCTAAGGTGATGCCTTGCTGACCCAGCAGCTTTTGTACCGATTTCAGTTGTAAGGCTACAATCCGCTTTAGGTCAACTTCAGTAAGCGGCTCAAACATGATGATGTCGTCGATTCGGTTTAAAAACTCTGGACGAACGCTTTGTTTGAGCAGTCCCATAATGTCTAATTTGGCTTTTTCAAGAGCGGTTTGATTGTGACCGAGATCTTCAATGGACTGCTCAATCACATGACTGCCTAAATTAGAAGTCATGATAATGATACTGTTTTTGAAGTCTGCCAAACGCCCTTTATTGTCCGTGAGGCGTCCTTCATCTAATACTTGCAACAGTACATTGAAGGTATCTGGATGGGCTTTTTCTATCTCATCAAGTAAGACGACAGAGTAGGGCTTGCGACGCACGGCCTCAGTGAGTTGTCCACCTTCATCATAACCGACATATCCTGGAGGCGCACCCACAAGACGACTTACGCTATGGCGCTCTTGATACTCACTCATATCGATCCGGGTGATGGCGTTTTCATCGTCAAACAAGTATTCCGCCAAAGCTTTCGCAAGTTCGGTTTTACCTACTCCGGTAGTCCCCAAAAACAAGAAGGAACCAATGGGCTTTTTGGCGTCCTGAAGTCCGGCACGACTGCGCCGAATAGCATCGCTGACGGCCACGATAGCCTCGTGTTGTCCAACCACGCGTTTGTGGAGTTCACTTTCGAGTTGTAGCAATTTTTCACGTTCACTCTGCATCATTTTAGTCACTGGGATTCCGGTCCATTTAGCCACCACTTCTGCGATATCCTCATGGGAAACCTCCTCTTTGATCAGTGAAGTGTCGCCTTGATATTCAGTTAACTTTGTCTCTGCTTTTTCAAGGGTTTCATTTAAGGATTTTATTGTGCCATAGCGCAATTCCGCCACAGTTCCAAAATCCCCTTCTCGCTCGGCACGTTCTGCCTTGGCTTTGGCGTCTTCAATATCTTTTTTGATGCTTTGGATTTGTTCTACAATATCCTTTTCACTGCGCCAACGGGCGTGCAAGGCGTTGCGCTCCTCCTTGAGGTTTGCCAGTTCACTGCTGAGCACCTTTAGCTTCGGAAGGTCCTCTTCACGTTTGATGGCTTCGTGTTCTATCTCTAACTGCATTATTTTTCGGTCCATAACATCGAGTTCTTCGGGTTTGGAGTTGATTTCCATACGCAATTTAGAGGCGGCTTCATCCATAAGGTCGATGGCCTTATCGGGTAAGAATCGATTCGTGATATAGCGCTCGGAGAGATTCACTGCGGCGAGTATAGCCTCATCTTTAATGCGCACTTTGTGATGTGACTCATATTTTTCTTTGATTCCGCGTAAAATTGATATGGCACTTTCTATGTCGGGTTCGTGGACATTTACTTTTTGAAAACGACGTTCCAGTGCCTTGTCTTGCTCAAAGTATTTTTGGTATTCATCAAGGGTAGTCGCACCAATGGCGCGGAGTTCACCTCGTGCCAAAGCTGGTTTGAGTATGTTAGCGGCATCCATAGCGCCCTGACCGCCACCGGCACCCACTAATGTATGAATCTCATCGATAAATAAGATGATGTTACCATCACTGGAGGTGACCTCTTTAATCACGGCCTTAAGGCGCTCCTCAAATTCGCCCTTGTATTTGGCTCCAGCAATCAGTGCCCCCATATCTAAGGCATATAAATCCTTGGATTTGAGGTTTTCTGGGACATCGCCCGAGATGATTCGGTGGGCTATACCCTCTGCAATAGCTGTTTTACCCGTACCAGGTTCGCCCACCATAATAGGGTTGTTCTTGGTGCGTCTGGACAATATTTGAAGAATACGGCGTATTTCTTCATCGCGTCCAATCACCGGGTCAAGTGTCCCATTCTGAGCGAGTTCATTGAGGTTTTTAGCGTATTTATTCAAGGCGTTAAAGCTTTCTTCAGCGCTTTGGGACGATACCGGAGCGCCATTGCTGAACGTATCCATAGTGGCCTTAAAATCTTTTTGGGTAACCCCTTGATCCTTGAGTGCTTGTCCAATGGTGCCTTTAATTTCGAACAGTGCCCAAAGTAGGTGTGCCACGCTGGCAAACTCGTCCTTATTATTTTTAGCCAAAATCAATGCTTGATTCAGTATTTGGGCTGTAGTACGAGACGCAGCAATTTCGCCCCCGGAAACCTTGGGGTAGGATTGGAGTTGTTTTTGTGTAATCTCACTCAAAAGTCCTGTGTTGACGTTGAGTTTTTTGAGTAAATATGGTGTCACGTCACGATCATGCTGTAGCATGGCCTGAAAAAGGTGCTCGGGCTCAATTTGCTGATGTCCCATTTCTTGGGTCAGCTGTTGTGCTTTTTGGATTACCTCTTGTGACTTGATGGTGAATTGATTAAAGTTCATAGAGCAATATTTTATTGGGTTCACAACCGGTAAATCAAAGTTTAAGCCAAAGGATATTTTTGTCATTTTGACACTCGTTATCAAGTAATTAGGTGTCATTTTGTCTCAAGCCCTTTGCCATTAATCGAAAATATTATCTCGGCGCCGATCAAAAATCTATCATTGATTATATTCGCGATTCAAAAGTTAAGTCATGGGTATTTTTGACCGTTTCAAGTTAAATCACGAATCAACAAAACAGGAAAAAGGGGGGCAAACTAAAGCAGTAATCTCAATGCCTTGGGCTGTATTAATACGCCCAGATCAAATAAACGATCTCTTGAATCAGAGCCATGAGCAAACGGTACTTGTTTTTAAGCATTCAACACGCTGTATTATCAGTAGCATGGTTTTGCGTGCCCTGGAATCTAATGCTGATCAACTTTCAGGTTTGGGCAACTGGTATTATTTGGATTTGATTGCTAATAGAGCCTGTTCAAATCAAGTGGCCCAGCAATTAGGTGTGATCCATCAAAGTCCCCAACTCATCATACTTAAAGATGGGGCTGTTGTATGGGAGGCGTCCCATCAATCGATAAGCCCTGAGACTATTCTTGCTGCTTTAACCAGCGAGTAAAGGAAGATTTTAGTT
>OMJU01000107.1 GCA_900299425.1 Candidatus Rokuibacteriota bacterium | reverse complement strand
CGGCGTCTTGGTTTTTTGTCTTGTGGGATCAGTAAAGCAAGATTTCTGGAGGATGAGGCTCCACGGCTGGAGCAGTGGCTGCTCAGTGGTCACCAAGGCTCTATGGCCTATATGGAAAACCACTTCGACATGCGTTTAGATCCGCGCAAGTTAGTTCCTGGGGCTAAATCAGTGGTTTCCCTTTTGTATAATTATTTCCCAGAAGAGGAGCAAGCACAAGGGACCTTTAAGATTTCTAAATACGCCTATGGCGAAGACTACCATTTTGTGGTTCGCGATAAGCTCAAAGCCCTTATGGCTCATATCACCACTGAGATTGGTGCCGTACAGGGACGCGTTTTTGTGGATTCAGCACCAGTTCTAGAAAAAGCATGGGCTGCACGCAGCGGACTCGGATGGTTGGGTAAAAACACTAATTTGATCAGTAAACAAGTCGGGTCTTTTTTCTTTTTAGCAGAGATAATCATCGATTTAGACTTGCCTGAGGACGGCCCGGTCACTGATCATTGTGGTCAGTGTACAGCCTGTATTGACGCTTGTCCGACCCAGGCGATTATCGCCCCCTATGTGGTGGACGGGAGTAAATGTATTTCTCATTTAACTATTGAGCTCAAATCGGAAATTCCTTCTGAATTTAATGGACAAATGGACAACTGGATGTTTGGTTGTGATGTATGCCAAGACGTATGCCCATGGAATCGCTTTTCAAAACCACATAGCGAGCCTAGATTCAAACCCAAGCCTGAGCTATTACAAAAGGATAAGGTCCAATGGCGTGAATTGACCCAAGATGTTTTTGGTCATTTATTCGACAAAAGTGCGGTGCAACGCACGCGTTATCAGGGTCTGATGCGCAATATCAAATTCTTGGAAGATTAAATCATGAAAATTTTTTCATGTTCTTAGGTCTGCTACCTTTGTAGGTATAGTTTGAATATATGAGTAAGCAAAGCAAAAGAAGGGAAGCCCTTTTATATCATGCTAAACCACGCCCTGGTAAAATCCAAGTGGTCCCCACAAAAAAATACGCCAGCCAGAGGGACTTGTCTCTGGCTTACTCTCCTGGTGTTGCGGAGCCCTGTCTGGAGATTGAAAAATCTGTTGACAATGTATACAAGTACACCAATAAAGGGAATCTTGTAGCGGTAATCAGTAATGGAACGGCCGTGTTGGGTCTGGGTAATATCGGTCCTGAGGCCTCTAAGCCGGTTATGGAAGGCAAAGGCCTTCTATTTAAAATATTTGCCGATATCGATGTATACGACATAGAACTCGACGCCACAGATGTGGATGCTTTTGTTCAGACTGTTAAGCATATGGCTCCAACCTTCGGGGGCATTAACCTCGAAGACATCAAGGCCCCTGAGGCTTTTGAAATAGAACGCCGACTAAAAGAGGAATTGGATATTCCTGTGATGCACGATGATCAGCACGGAACCGCCATTATTTCCGCGGCCGCACTGTTAAATGCTCTTGAGTTGGCCGAGAAGAAAATTGAACAGGTCAAAATCGTGATTAGTGGGGCTGGTGCGGCCGCGGTATCCTGCACCCGGCTTTACAAAGCTTTTGGAGCGCAGTCTGAAAACATTGTGATGTGTGACAGTCGTGGAGTGATCCGCAGCGATCGGGACGATTTGAGCGTTGAGAAATTGGAATTTGCCACAAACCGTAAAATAGATACTTTAGAGCAAGCATTGGAAGGCGCTGATGTTTTTGTCGGGCTCTCAATTGCTGATATTGTAACTCAGAAAATGATTAAAACTATGGCTAATTCACCCATAGTTTTTGCCATGGCCAATCCTGACCCAGAAATCAAATACGATTTGGCCATGCGTGCCCGCAAGGATATCATTATGGCCACTGGCCGCAGCGATCATCCAAATCAAGTTAATAATGTACTCGGGTTTCCATTTATTTTCAGAGGAGCGCTAGATGTTCGGGCTACAAAAATTAATGAAGCAATGAAAATGGCTGCTGTCAAGGCTTTGGCAGACTTGGCAAAAGAGCCTGTTCCCGAACAAGTTAATGTGGCCTATGGTGAAACTAAATTACAGTTTGGCCGAGAGTATTTTATTCCGAAACCATTTGATCCCAGACTCATCGCTGCTGTTCCTCCAGCAGTAGCTAAAGCGGCTATGGAAAGCGGTGTAGCCCTCGCGCCAATAAAAGATTGGGACCGCTATGAGGAAGAGTTGCTGGAGCGCATGGGTAATGACCATAAGTTACTAAAGCTACTTTTTGATCGTGCACGCACCAATCCAAAACGTGTAGTTTTTGCTGAGGCCGATCACTTAGATGTTATTAAAGCCGCCCAAATTGTCTATGAAGAAGGCTTTGCTATTCCTATTTTGCTCGGACGAAAGGAAGTCATTTTGGAACTCATGCAAGAGATTGATTTTGATGAGGATGTTTTGATTATTGACCCAAAATGTGATGAGGAAGAGGAGCGTCGTAATGCCTATGCCGAAGAATTCTGGGCCCAGCGCAAGCGCAAAGGGATCACTCGATTTGACGCCCGAAGATTAATGCGAGAGCGCAATTATTTTGGGGCTATGATGCTCAATCTAGGTGAGGCGGATGCTATGGTTTCGGGTTATGCCAGATCCTATCCTACGGCCTTGAGACCCATTCTAGAAACTGTTGGAAAATTTGAAGGAGTGAATAAGGTCGCCGCGACTAACTTAATGCTTACCCCTAAGGGCCCTATCTTTATTTCTGACACCTCGGTAAACATTAACCCGACGGCGCAGGAATTAGCGAATATCGCCCAAATGACGAATCACACGATGAAAATGTTTGGTGTTAATCCAGTAATTGCCATGATTTCTTATGCAAATTTCGGCTCTTCGGATGACCCACATGCCGTAAAAGTGCGTCAGGCTGTAGCCATGCTGCATGAGTCAAACCCGGATATGATTTTAGACGGTGAAATTCAAGTAGATTTTGCACTAAACAGTGAGATGCTCAAGAATAAATTTCCTTTTTCAAAACTCGCTGGAAAAAAAGTCAATGCCATGATATTTCCTAACCTAGACGCGGCGAACAGCAATTATAAATTGTTGAAAGAGCAGAAGGAGGTTGATTCTATAGGTCCGATTATGTTGGGAATGCGCCGGGCGGTCCATATTTTTCAACTTGGAGCAAGTGTCGAAGAAATGGTCAATATGACGGCAATTGCCGTAGTCGACGCCCAACAAAAGGAAAAGCGCAAACGCGGAAAATAATAGGCCAATTGTAGGGTGAAAAGCTTGTTTTTTGAGGTGTTAGGGGCTAATCTATGCCAATAATTTATACTATATTTGAGCCTTTAACCTTACGCGAATAATGATTGCTCAAGTACAGGGAAGGCTAGTTGAGAAAAATCCGACTGATGTAGTGATTGATTGCCATGGTGTGGGCTATTTTTTAAACATTTCGCTGCACACTTACTCTCAGATTCCCGATCAAGAAAATATTCGGTTGTACACCCAGTTGTTGGTGCGTGAAGACGCCATGACGCTTTATGGTTTTTCTTCAAAAGAAGAGCGTTCGGTTTTCAATCTTTTACTCTCGGTTTCAGGGGTGGGGGCAAGTACTGCACGGACCATGTTGTCTTCATTGACACCCATTCAGGTGCGTGACGCCATAGTCTCTGAGGATATTGCAATCATTCAAGGGGTTAAGGGCATTGGTGCCAAAACTGCACAACGTGTAATTTTAGATTTAAAAGATAAAATCATCAAGTTGTACGGAGAAGAAACTTCTGGGGTAGTTTCAAGCAATACCAACCGAAATGAAGCGTTATCTGCTTTAGAAACTTTGGGATACGCGCGCAAAATTGCTGAAAAGGCTTGTGATGCAGTTCTGAAGCAATCACCTTCGGCATCAGTGGAGGAAATTATCAAAATGGCATTTAAACATTTGTAGCGTTTGGGGATAGCATTACTTAACGGATGGAAATCATACGTGCCTGGAGCCTTGCTCTGTGCACTTTTGCTTTTTGGGGCTGACTTAAAGGCACAAGAAGACACCCTAGTTACGGGCTCGGTTATGGGCCGCCTTGATTTGCCAGATCCAAACAGCATTGAAAATATGTACAGCTATGATCCGATTACGGATCGATACATTTTGAGCCGCATGCTTGGGGATTTTGACATTTCATACCCCGTTATTTTAACGCCAGAAGAATACGAAGAGCGCGTGCGCAATGAACAGATAAAATCGTATTTCAAAGAACAAATTGATGCCGCCGATGGGCGCAAGGAAGGAGCCGAAGAAGCCCAGCGCAATCTTCTGCCGACTTTTTATGTGAATTCTAATTTCTTTGAATCGGTTTTTGGCGGCAATACCATTGAGATTATTCCTCAAGGGTCTGTTGAAATGGATTTGGGACTGTTGTACACTAAACAAGACAACCCGCAATTTTCGCCACGAAACCGGAGCAATTTGTCGTTTGACTTTGACCAGCGTATCAGTTTGAGCCTTTTGGGTAAGATTGGGGAGCGCTTGCAAATCACCGCGAATTACGACACTCAGTCCACATTTGATTTCCAAAACTCGATTAAACTCGAATATACACCCACAGAGGATGACATCATCCGTAAAATTGAGGTGGGTAATGTTAGCATGCCCCTAAACAGCAGTTTGATTCAAGGCGCACAGAGTCTTTTTGGGGTAAAAACGCAGCTTCAATTTGGCCGTACAACCATCACCGGTGTGTTTTCTGAGCAACGATCGGAAACTCGATCCGTTGTCGCTGAAGGTGGCGCAACAGTTACAGACTTCGAGTTATTTGCACTCGACTATGACGAAAACCGTCACTTTTTCCTCGCGCATTATTTTCGCGATAGCTATGATCGCGTGCTGAAGAATTATCCTTTTATTAATTCCAACGTTCAAATTACACGAGCTGAGGTTTGGATTACTAACAGAAATAACACCACTAATGATGTGCGCAACATCATTGCTTTGCAGGATATCGGGGAATCAAAAAGTGAAAACATTGGTTTGAATGCGATTCCTGGGGGATTTATCAATGCTCCTGGTAACGCTTTTCCGGACAACAAAAACAACGACTTTAACCCCTTTGGCATTGACAACCCAGCTGTACAAAGTATACTTTCCCCGGCAATCCGCGACGTTGCCACAGCTTCAGGCGGTTTTGGGGGCGTAGGAGTCAATGATGGAATTGATTACGTGAGCTTAGAAAATGCCCGCAAGCTTCAGCCAAATGAGTATAATTTAAATCGGCAGTTAGGGTATATTTCGCTGAATCAACGCCTAAACAATGACGAAGTTTTGGCCGTTGCCTTTCAGTATACTGTGAATGGAAAGGTTTATCAAGTCGGAGAGTTCTCTACAGATGGGGTGCAGGCGACAGGTCAAATTGGACAAAATACTGGGGGTGATCCAGGAGGTGATCCTGGGGGCGATCCAGGAGGTGACCCTGGTTCTGGCGATCCAGGAACTGTTCAAGCCATTCCTCAAAACCTTGTGGTCAAACTCCTCAAAAGTAACATCACTAATGTTCAAGAACCAGTTTGGGACTTGATGATGAAAAACATTTATCCCATTGGCGCTTATCAACTAGAGCAAGAGGATTTCCGAATGAATATATTGTATTTGGATCCAAGTCCGCTTAACTATATCAAGCCTGTTGCGGGCACGAACTTCCCAGAACCAGACCTTTCAGATGTGAATGCGGTAGATCTAAATGATGCGACTCTATTGCGTGTATTTAATTTGGACCGCTTGAATTACAACAACGACCCGCAACAAGGTGGAGATGGATTTTTTGACTTTTATCCTGGGATTACCGTGGATCGTCAAAACGGAGCCATAATTTTTACCAGTGTAGAGCCTTTTGGTGATTATCTTTTTGAAAAGCTTGCGACCGAGGGTTCGCAGTATTATAACTTGCCTGAAACCTATAATGCAAACCAGGCAAAATACGTCTTCCGCTCACTATATCGCACTACAAAGATTCAAGCAGAGCAGCAGGAGAGTCAAAAAAATAAATTCCAACTCAAAGGAACCTATAAGTCCACGGGTAGCGACGGCATTCCTATCGGGGCGTTTAACATTCCTCAGGGATCAGTGACTGTAACAGCCGGAGGGAGAACTTTGGTAGAAGGAGTTGATTACACGGTTAATTATCAGTTAGGCCGAGTACAAATTCTAGACCCTTCATTGCAAAATTCAAACACACCGATCAATATCAGTGTCGAGAACAACTCCATGTTTGGTCAGCAAACTAAGCGATTCTCCGGTATTGATATTCAGCATAAATTTAGCGATGATTTCCAAGTAGGGGGAACCCTTTTGAATCTTAACGAACGCCCACTCACCCAAAAGGCCGCCTTCCAAAATGAACCCATCAACAACACCATGTTTGGGGTGAATATGAATTACTCCACTGAAGTGCCCTTTTTGACGCGTATGGTAAACAAACTACCGAATATCGACACGGATGTACCCTCACAGGTTTCGGTGCGTGGTGAGTTTGCCTACCTCTTACCAGGGGCGCCTAAAGTATCAGATTTTGGTGGAAAGGCCACGGCCTATATTGATGATTTCGAAGCCGCCCAAACGGCTATTGATATTTCAGCCCCACTTACCTGGTTTTTGTCCAGTACGCCTATAGGTCTGGGTGGGTCAATTGAAAACAACAATTTAGCGGCTAATTACAATAGGGCAAAGCTAAACTGGTATACTATTGACCCCATTTTTTACAGTGCCCAAAGACCTTCGGGTATTGGGGAACAGGATTTATCCTCTCCATTTACACGCCGTTTATTCCGCAACGAGATTTTCCCTGATCAAGACATTGTTCAAGGACAAACTCAGGCCCTATTTAGTTTGGACCTGAATTACAAACCAGCGCAGCGCGGTCCCTATAACTTTAACCCAGCTGCGACCGATAATGTTTTGCCCAACCCAGAAACCCGTTTTGCTGGTATTTCGCGTCAACTGTCCACTACAGATTTTGAACGATCAAATGTGGAATACATTCAATTCTGGCTGATGGATCCCTTCATTTATGAGGAGTACACCACAAACCAAGGAGGAAAACTTGTCTTTAACCTCGGAAACATTTCTGAGGATGTGCTTAAGGATGGACGTAAACAATATGAAAATGGCTTGCCTGAGGATGGTTCTACATTTAACACCATCCAGACCAATTGGGGTCGTGTACCCAGCAACCAATCTTTGGTTTATACCTTTAGCAGTACGGGTCCAGACCGAGAAAACCAGGATGTCGGTCTTGATGGCTTAAATGATGCAGATGAGGCTGCTTTCTTTCCGAGTTTTGCAGGCCAAGCGGATCCTGCAGGGGATAATTACACCTATTTCTTACAAGCTGATGGGTCCTTGCTCGAGCGTTATGATTACTATAACGGAACACAGGGAAATAGCCCTGAAACTTTGAGCAATACCAATCGCGGATCCACGGCCCAACCTGATGTTGAGGACATCAACCGGGACAATACGATGAATACCGTGGACAGCTACTTCGAGTATGCCATTGACATTCGTCCTGGGATGAATTTGGAATCGCCATACGTAACAGACATTAAAGAAATTACAGTACCCACGCCCGCGAACCAAGATTTACCTGTTCGCTGGATTCAATTTAGAATTCCACTGAGCGAATACACTGATGCGATAAATGGAATTGCCGATTTCAGATCCATTCGTTTCATGCGGATGTATCTCACAGGCTTCGAGCAAGAGACGGTACTGCGCTTTGGTACTATGGAACTGTACCGCGGTGACTACAGAAGATATACCGAGTCTTTGGACCCGGACAATAGTCCTAATGAATTAGACAATACTACTTTTGAGAATGAAGCGGTCGGTGTAATTCAAAACAGTAACTATGTTATTCCTCCAGGAGTTTATCGAGAGGAACTCAACAACAACAATAACATAATTCGTCAGGATGAGCAATCTTTGGCCTTGCGTGTTTGTGATCTGCAGCCAGAAGATGCGCGTGCGGTTTACAAAAATTTTAATGTAGACATGCGTCAGTATAAAAACCTAGAGATGTTCATTCATGCGGAGTCACTTCCAGCACCCGCGACATTGCTAGCTGATGGAGAACTTGCCGCCTTTATTCGATTAGGGAACGACTTGAATACGAGTTTCTACGAAATTGAAATGCCGCTAAATGTCTCGCCTTATCTGGAGCAACCTACAGATGCTGACGCCTCAATAGTATGGCCAGAAGAGAACCGGCTGAATTTGCCTTTGGCATTACTCCAAGCAATAAAAACCAAGGTTTTGGACCAGGGCGTGGTAGATCCTACCGAGGTTATTTACTTCGATCAGGCTGAGTTAGATCCAAGTTTTATGGGTTCATCAAACCCAATGCGTATCGGGATTAAGGGGAATCCAAGTTTTGGTAATGTGCGGGTCATTAT
>OMJU01000106.1 GCA_900299425.1 Candidatus Rokuibacteriota bacterium | reverse complement strand
TGCTTCAGTGATTGAGCCTGCGGCCACTGCGCAAACTGTATCGGAATCACAGACTTATGCTGATAGCGATATTTCCAAAGCATTTTATCCACCAGAAAAGGCTTTGATCACCACCATGCCTTTTGTCAAAAACAATGAAATTGATTACCAAAAGATTTTAGGATGGATGGGCCCTAAGGCGGCCACTTACTCTTGGTTGATTTTCATACCCATAATCATTTTTATCATCACGGCTGTATCCAATGGGGCGAATCTTACCGATGGTATCGATGGGCTTGCTGCGGGCACCTCTGCTATTATTGGGGTGACGCTGGCCATTTTCGCTTGGATCTCAGGTAACCTTATTTTTTCCGATTACTTAAACATAATGTACATCCCCAATATTGGTGAGCTTTCAATATTTATTATGGCCTTTGTGGGGGCGTTGATTGGCTTTTTGTGGTATAACGCCTATCCGGCCCAAGTCTTTATGGGTGATACAGGGAGCTTGACCATAGGGGGTATTATTGCTGTTATTGCCATTGCTATCCGCAAGGAGTGGCTCATCCCGATTTTGTGCGGGATATTCTTAATGGAAAATTTATCGGTAGTGCTGCAAGTTGGGTGGTTTAAGTACACCAAAAAGCGCACAGGAACAGGAGTTCGCCTGTTTAAAATGGCACCGTTGCATCACCACTACCAGGTAAAAGGTTATCACGAAAGTAAGATAGTAACACGGTTTTGGATTGTCGGAATTGTCTTGGCAGTACTGACCATAGTAACCCTTAAGATTCGCTAATGTCACAAAGCAAGCTCGTCATATTAGGTGCTGGTGAAAGCGGACAAGGTGCGGCCTTACTGGGCGTGGCCAAGGGTTTTGAGGTTTTTGTGTCTGATGCAAAAGCCATATCCGAAAAAGCGCGACAACTTTTTGAGCAAAACGACATTGCTTTTGAACAAGGGGGGCATGACCTTACACGCCTGGTTGATGCAGATATCGCGGTGAAGAGCCCAGGAATTCCGGATTCTGCTGCAGTGGTTCAAACACTTTTGGCCAACGGCGTTGAGGTTATCTCAGAAATTGAATGGGGTTTTAGATTTACCGACAAACCCATCATCGCCATCACTGGAAGCAATGGTAAAACGACCACCACCTCAATGATTCATAAACTTTTGTTAGATGCGGGCATATCTGCTGGCCTTGGTGGTAATATTGGAAAGAGTTTTGCCGCTCAAGTTATGGCTAAGGAACCCGATTACTACGTTTTGGAAGTCAGTAGTTTTCAGCTCGACGGAACCACTCAGTTTCAGCCTCATATCGCGGTGATTACCAACATCACCCCGGACCATTTGGACCGTTACAACTATAAATTCGAAGCCTATATCGCTTCAAAAATGAGCATAACACGCCGTCAGACGTCAAAAGATTTTTTAGTCTACGATCAAGACGATCCAGTTTTGTCAAAGACGGTAGCACAAACTGCAATTCAATCAACACTGATGCCTTATTCCACGAAAACTTCTGTGGCCCAAGGCAGTTATATAGACCGAAATACACTTGTTATCAATACACCAGAAAAATTAATCAATATGCCCACACTTGATCTTACCGTGCAAGGAACTCATAATCAGAAAAACGCTTTGGCAGCTGCTACAGTTGGAGCGCTTTTGAATATTCGCAAAGAAACAATTCGACAATCCTTAGAACACTTTCAGTCTGTGGAGCACAGACTTGAATTCGTGCTGAAAATCAACAATGTGACCTATATCAATGACTCAAAGGCGACTAATGTGAATTCTGTTTATTATGCCTTAGAAAGCATGCAATCACCCACAGTTTGGATCGTAGGCGGGGAAGATAAAGGCAACGATTACACGGAACTATTGCCCCTGGTTAATGAGAAGGTCAAGGCCATTATTTGTTTGGGATTGAATAATGAAAAAATCATACAGACTTTTGGTTCTGTTGTCGACATGCTTGTGGAGACCCACAGCATCCAAGATGCGGTACAGGTGGCCTACAGACTTGCACATCGAGGCGACTCAGTTTTGTTATCACCGGCTTGTGCCAGTTTTGATTTGTTCGAAAATTATGAAGATCGAGGGCGCCAATTTAAAAATGCAGTAAGAGCACTATAGGAATACAGCAATATCGATTCGATACGACAAAAAAAGCACTATGCAAGAGTTTATAAAAAATATAAAAGGAGACCGAGCGATTTGGGCAGTTGTAGCCTTGCTAGCCTTGTTTTCTTTTATGCCTGTTTATAGTGCGAGTAGCAATTTGGCTTATCTATATGGGGATGGCAATACACTACAATTTTTGATCAAACATTTAGCTCATTTAACCCTGGGATTTGTCATATTATTTGGGGTGCATCGCATTCCTTATCACTATTTTAAAGGGCTTTCGATGATCGCCTTACCGATCATGATGATTTTGCTGCTTTTGACCCTGGCTCAAGGGACCACCATAGAAGGGGCCAATGCCGCGAGATGGATTAAAGTTCCAGTGGTCGGAGTGACCTTTCAAACATCGGCCTTGGCTTCGGTAGTGTTGCTGGTTTATGTTGCCCGATATATGGCGCGCATAAAAGATGAGCCCGTGAGCTTTAAACAAACCTTATTGCCTTTATGGACGCCGGTTTTTGTTGTACTAGGGCTGATTTTACCTGCCAACCTTTCTACGGCCTTATTGATTTTTGCCATGGTCATTATGTTAGTTTTTGTGGCTGGTCATCCGATAAAATATATCGCTTCGATCTTGGGTATTGGCATGCTGAGTTTGACTCTGTTTGTTTTGTCTGCCAAAGCATTTCCAGGTTTGTTTCCCAATCGTGTCGACACTTGGTCGAGTCGCATCGAAAGCTTTTTTACTGACCAGGTCGATCCTAAAGAAAAGGACTATCAGATCACACAGGCCAATATCGCTATTGCTACTGGGGGCATGATGGGATTAGGTCCTGGAAAAAGCATTCAAAAGAATTTTTTACCCCAATCGAGCTCTGATTTTATCTACGCCATTATCATCGAAGAATTTGGCCTTTTTGGGGGATTGTCGCTGCTATTTTTCTATTTGTTTTTACTCTTTCGCTTGGTGGTCTTGGTGTTTAAAACTTCAGATTATTTTGGAAGACTTTTAGTCATCGGGGTCGGGGTGCCTCTGCTGTTTCAGGCCTTTATCAATATGGGGGTGGCTGTATCACTTTTTCCTGTTACAGGCCAAACACTGCCTTTGATCAGTAGCGGAGGAACTTCTATTTGGACAACCTGCGTGGCCCTTGGAGTCATTTTAAGCGTAAGTGCCCACCGCAAAGATGCAAAAGAGTCAAAAGAGCCATCGTCTAACCCATTGGATATACTCAGTGAAACGATTTAGGTACATCATATCAGGGGGAGGCACGGGAGGCCATATTTATCCGGCAATCGCTATTGCTCAAGAAATTCAGCGCCGCAATCCTGACGCAGAAATCATGTTTGTGGGGGCTCGTGACCGCATGGAGATGCAAAAGGTACCTAAGGCCGGCTTTCCAATACGAGGTCTTTGGATAGCGGGCTTCCAAAGAAGATTGACCTTTAAAAATCTATGGGTGCCGATTAAATTGATCGTTAGTCTGCTTCAATCGGTATTTTTAATCAAATCTTTTCGCCCTAATGTAGTCATTGGGACCGGTGGCTATGCCAGCGGTCCACTGCTGCGCGTGGCCAATTTATTTGGCATTCCCACAGTGATTCAGGAACAAAACAGTTATCCAGGGGTCACCAATAAAATGCTCGCCTCAGGGGCCAAAAAGATTTGTGTCGCTTATAAGAACATGGAGCGCTTTTTTCCTAAAGAAAAAATCGTGCTGACAGGAAATCCTGTTCGTCAGGATTTACTTCACGCCAACATTGAACCAAGCAAAGCTTTGGCCTATTTTGATTTGAGCATAAATTCAGATAATCAGCAAAAAACCAAGTCGGGTCTGGTGCTTTTAGTCCTAGGGGGAAGCCTCGGCGCAAGGCGGATCAACAAACTGATCGCAGAAAAATTAAACTTTTTTAACACACATGACCTTACAGTGATTTGGCAGTGTGGCGCCTATTATTACTCAGATTATCAAAATCTTTCCAGTGCAAAGGTCAAAGTTGTTTCGTTTATAGATGATATGGCCAAGGCCTATGCGGCGGCAGATATCATTATATCTCGATCAGGCGCTTTATCTGTATCTGAATTAGCTTTAGTGGGTAAACCCGTGCTGTTCATACCCTCGCCAAATGTTGCCGAAGATCATCAAACGAAAAATGCAGAAGCCTTGGTCCATCAGGGCGCCGCATTGATGCTCAAAGAGGATGCTCTTGAGGGTGGGTTTGAAGCCGAATTTACACGACTGCTTGTGGATAAGTCCTGTCGCGAGGCTTTGGGAAAGGCGATTAAGTCAATGGCAATGCCTGATGCCACGGCAGATATAGTTGATCAATTAAAAGGCCTGTCGTCATGAGTTTGCGTTCAAGTCATACACAGTACGAGAGATTTATTTTCCTTGGAATAGGGGGAATCGGCATGAGCGCTTTGGCTCGATCCCTCGCCATTAAAGGCAAAGCCGTACTGGGTTACGACAGAATAGCCT
>OMJU01000105.1 GCA_900299425.1 Candidatus Rokuibacteriota bacterium | reverse complement strand
CCAGCGGGGAGAACAACTTCTGGTTTTCTCTATAGGCCTGCTCGAGCTGAGATTGATACCGTTCGCAAAGTTCAGTAAACGTTTGGAGTAGGGCATAAGTGCCCTCTACTCTGGACTTATAGTCTTTGAGCATATGGGTTTCGACCATCATCCCCAGGGTGTTAAATAATGTGGTGTAGCCTGTGGAGTAGCGGGGATGGTCTATAAACTGTTCAAATCCGGTCTCGGGGCTGCGGTTAAAGACATTTACATATGGCGTAATGGGCCATGACTGTGATGCGAGGGCGTTTTCAAGTTCGGGGGTAAAGACTTGTTGTAAAAACTCGCCTTGTGGCCCACAGAGTTTATTGTGCTGGGTCATGAGATGGGTTAGGACGTATTGATAGTCTGCACCATTACTGACATGGTTGTCGATAAAAGCGATCGGGCGTAGCCATTGAAATAGGGCACTAAAGGCCATGGCATTTTTAGTGTCTGCTTTTATAAAATCGCGATTTAGGTCATAATTTTGGGCATTCCCGCGAAAACCATAGGCCAAAGGACCATTTTGATTTGTGCGACTGAAAGAGTTGCGATTTAGGGCGCCCCCGATATTGTATACCGGAATTACGGCAACGGCCAAATTCTGTGGTCCTCGCTCGGGATTTAGTGCCCAATCGCGCAGCAGCATCATACTGGCATCAATGCCATCACTTTCTCCAGGGTGTATGCCATTATTGATCAAAATCACTGGCAACTCGGGATGTTTCCCCTGTTGCATTGCGGCACTGCCTTTTGGCTGATAGACTACCAGGTGCAGTGGCTTGCCGCTATCTGTAGTGTCGCCCGAAAACATGCTGATTTCTGCAAATGACGCGCTGAGTTCCCGATAATAATCAATGACTTGATCGTAGGTTGCTGTTTCCATACCCTGAGAAGTTTCAAATACGGTAGCCCATTGTTTTTGGCTTTGGGGCTCGTGGGTACATGACAAAAAAAGTGAAATTGTCATGAACACGGTCAATAATGCGCGCCAGAGTAATGGTTGGGTAAGTCGTTGCATAAAATCGGTCTTTGCTATAAAAATAAACATTCTTGTCTGCATAGCACTAAAAAAAAGACGCCTTGAAGTAGGCGTCTTTTTGGTTTTAGCAGTAGCTTTTGCTCAAGAGATGTTGTATGTTATTGATCAAAATCTCAAAGGCCAGAATTATTCACGACTTAGCCGTTCATTGAAATCAAGAACTCTTCATTATTGCGTGTTTGCTTAATTCGGTCATTGATGAATTCCATGGCTTCGACGGGATTCATATCGGCCAGATACTTGCGCATAACCCACATGCGTTGAATCACTTTTTCGTCTAGAAGCATGTCATCGCGACGGGTACTAGAAGAGGTGAGATCGATAGCCGGGAAGATGCGACGATTTGAAATCTTGCGATCCAATTGAAGCTCCATATTTCCTGTACCTTTAAATTCTTCAAAAATCACTTCATCCATTTTGGACCCAGTTTCGGTCAGGGCTGTAGCGATAATACTCAGTGAGCCACCATTTTCAATGTTTCGCGCCGCCCCAAAGAATCGTTTTGGTTTGTGCAGTGCATTGGCATCTACCCCTCCAGAGAGAATTTTACCACTTGCAGGCTGAACGGTATTGTAGGCGCGGGCCAGACGTGTAATTGAATCTAGGAGAATCACTACATCGTGACCGCATTCCACAAGTCTTTTGGCTTTATCGATCACGATATTAGCCACGCGTACGTGTTCTGAGGCTTCTTTGTCGAAGGTTGAGGCAACAACCTCACCTTTTACATTGCGCTGCATGTCGGTAACTTCCTCAGGTCGCTCATCAATCAACAAGATAATTTGGTACACCTCAGGATGGTTTGCCGCTATGGCATTGGCGATATCCTTGAGTAGCATTGTTTTACCGGTTTTCGGCTGAGCAACAATCATCCCTCTTTGACCTTTACCTATAGGGGCAAACAAATCGATTATGCGCGTTGAAACCGTGCTTTGTTTGTCTGCAAGATTGAATTTCTCGTTTGGAAATAGGGGTGTTAAGTGCTCGAAAGAAACACGATCACGCACTACATTTGGGCTCAGACCATTGATCTTATTCACTTTGATCAGCGGAAAGTATTTTTCGCCCTCTTTCGGTGGACGTACCTCACCTAGAACAGTATCTCCCGTTTTTAAACCGAATAAACGGATTTGGCTTTGGGAGACATAAATATCGTCAGGAGAGGATAAGTAATGGTAATCGCTTGAGCGTAAAAATCCATAACCGTCTTGCATGATATCTAAAACACCTTCACTCTCAATGATCCCATCAAACTCATAATCAGGTTCTCTGTAACGATTGCGTGTATCGCGGTTGCCGTTATTCTTGTCTTGGTGATCAGCACGTTTGTTTTTATTCTGATTGCCTTGACGCTGATTGTTGTTCTTGTTTTGGTCTTTTGGGCTATTCCCGTTTTCTTGATCATTACCAGAGTATTGGTTTTGATTGTTCTGTGGGCTCTGATTGTTCTGCGGGTTTTGATTGTTCTGCGGGTATTGATTTTGGCGTTGCCCTTGATGCGGACCTTTGCCACCGTCTTTATCCTCTGTTGATACTCCCGCTGGTTTGTTGCGGTCCTGAGGGCCTTTTTGATGACGTGGCTTACGCTCCTGGTTCGCGCGATTGTTTTGTCTTTGTTCCTGATTGCTGCCTTCCTTATTCTCCGGGGTCTTGCTGTCAGTCGTATCGCTTTGGCCGTTTGCTACACTATTCTGACTCAAAGTTGAGCTCAATTTCTTTAATGCTGCCGGATTTGCGGCTTGATAATCTAAAATTTGATAAACGAGGTCTAGTTTTTTTAGGGTACGGTATTTCGGCACACCGAGTTCCTTTGCCAAATCCTGAAGTTCAGGAAGCTTCTTTTCTTTTAATTCAGAAATTTCTAACATGTAATAATTAATTCGTGAAATGAATCAGTGGATTGTGATAAAACTGATAGGTAAAAAAATTGTTGAAGTCTCAGTTCCCTAACGATGAAGGGGTTACTTGTAGTGGGACAATGATACGACATTATTTTGAAATCTAGCAGGATTTTTTTCGAAAAGAAAGTTTATTTTTGTGGCCACAAACGTGTGATAACCCATGATTCAACGCATACAAACCCTGTATTTACTGGGCGCTCTAGCAGCCGACGCGGGATTTTATTTCGTGGAGCAAGCCCCATCAGGTGTTGCTGATCAGCAGTGGTCAATGGCCTCGATCAATCAGACCATTCAGCTGATTGTCATGGTGCTTATCGTTTGGTCTATTTTTAAATTCAAGCAACGATTGCACCAATTTGTGCTCAATCGTTTGTCGATCATATTAAACTTTGTATTAGTGGGCGTTTTCGCTTATCAGTCGCTAAATTTACCTGGAGAGGCCTCGGTCTCGCAGAAGGGTATTGGGGTGCTACTTCCCATCATTTCTATCGTTTTATTAGTGCTGGCCAATAAGGCCATCAAAAGGGATGAGGACCTCGTAAAATCTGTCGATCGATTGCGTTAATACCTCTTAGTATATCTATTAGTGCTAAAACCCTCAAAACATGCCATTTTGGGGGTTTTTTATGCCTTGAGTAAAAGTTACAAGGCCTAACGCTTATATTCTAAGACTTCTAAATCCTTGATTTGTCCTTGTTCTATGGAAAACCGGAGCATGGTTCGGGATTTGTGAAATCCGTGTCGCCCTATGGCTCCTGGATTCATGTACAAATGGTCGTATTTTAAGTCTCGCATGACTTTTAATATATGAGAATGACCGCAGATAACCAGGTCGGGCCGATGCGTTTCAATAGCCTTTTTTGCAAAAGTGTTATACCTGCCGGGATAGCCCGCGATATGGGTGATATAGACTTTAATGCCTTCACAGTCAAAAAGGAGCTCTTTAGGAAATTCCGCACGGATTAAGGCCTCATCGATATTGCCATAAACTGCTTTTAATTCGGTACATTTTTTTAAGGCATCGGTCACCTCAATTGCCCCGATGTCACCTGCGTGCCAAACTTGGTCCACCTCAGCAGCCCGCTCAAGCACAGTGGGGTTTATATCGCTGTGGGTATCGCTCAGCAGAAGAATTTTTGCCATGGATTAAAGTTAAACCATTATTTGGTTTAGCGGGTTTAGTGCTCTTACATTATTTGTAAATTTGTACTCCAGCGAGACATCATGAGATACTTTATCGAATTGGCTTATCAGGGAGCGGCTTACAGTGGGTGGCAACGTCAGCCTAATGCCCCTAGTGTTCAGCAAACCGTAGAAGAGGCTCTAGGAGTTTTATTGAAATCAGAAATCGCGATTGTTGGTGCGGGACGCACTGATGCCGGGGTTCATTCCCGTCAAATGTTTGCGCACTGCGACATAGCAGCCGCATTTGATGCCGAGCAACTCAAAGATCGACTCAACAGCTACCTCCCGAAAGATATTGTCATCCACCGTATTTTTTCTGTTTCACAACAGGCACATGCGCGATTTGATGCTACAGCGCGCACATATGAATACTGGCTGACCCTGGGCAAAGATCCATTTTTATCTGAAGCGGCTTACGCGATTCATCGCACCCCCGATTTTGAATTGATGAATGAGGTGGCCCAAAAATTATTGAGTCATCGTGATTTTCAGTGTTTTTCAAAATCCAATACCGATGTGGTCACATACAATTGTGCCATTAGCCATGCTCAGTGGACCAAACGCGAGGGAATTTGGGTGTTCACCATTACAGCAGATCGATTTCTGCGCAATATGGTGCGTGCTGTGGTGGGTACTTTGCTAGAGGTCGGCTGGGGTAAATTAGAGGCGGCACAATTTGACCAAGTCTTAGAGAGTAAAAACAGATCTGCTGCTGGGCCGTCAGTTCCAGGACATGCCCTATATTTGACAAAAATTGACTATCCCCAGACCATAGGGTCTTAAATCATTGATTTATGGCAAAATCTAACGGTTCTGCATTTGATTTTAAATTGTTCATGCGTTTGTTGACCTTCACTAGGCCATATCGCGGGACCTTTATTTTTGTGGCTTTTGCAGCCGTGGGGCTTTCTGTAGCAGGTTTACTCGGACCTATTTTTCTTAAAAATACCATTGACCTTGGGATGCTCCCTCGTGATTACGATCTGATGTTGTTTTACATCAGCTTAATTGTGGTGGCTTTAATTTTGGAAGTCGTTTTTCAATTCAGTTTCATTTATTACGCAAACTGGCTTGGCCAAACTGTAATTCGTGACTTGCGTATTAAGCTTTTTGATAAAATGATGCGCTTTAAAATGGCTTATTTCGATAAAAGTGCAGTCGGACGTCTCACCACAAGAACCATCAATGATATTGAGACTATTGCCAGTATTTTTAGTGAAGGTATGTTTACCATTGCCAGCGATGTGCTCAAGATGCTTGTTATTGCGGTGTATATGCTCTATGAGAGTTGGCAGCTCGCCCTGATTTCGTTTTCAATTTTGCCGATATTACTCTATGCAACACGGGTATTTCAAAGAGCAATGAAAGGCGCTTTTGAAGACGTGCGCAATCAAGTAGCAAACCTCAACACCTTTGTTCAAGAGCGAATTACTGGGATGAAAATTGTACAGATTTTTGTGCGTGAACAAACCGAGTACGACACATTTGTAGCCATTAACAAAGAACACCGCAAAGGGTGGATCAAAACAGTTTGGTATAACAGTATATTCTTTCCAATTGCTGAAATATCAGGTTCGGTGGCCTTAGGCCTGATTGTTTGGTATGGCGGCATGAATGTCGTGCCTGAAGAAGCGCTAAAGGATTCTGGAATGACCTTAGGTCTTATCACGGCCTTTGTACAATTGAGTCAAATGCTTTTCAGGCCTTTGCGGATGATTGCCGACAAATTCAATACCCTTCAAATGGGTATGGTTGCCGCAAATCGCGTCTTCGAGATTTTAGACACTCAGGCCCACATCCAAGATCAGGGCAGTCATGCTCCAGAACACATCAAGGGAGATATTGAGTTTAAGGGGGTGCGTTTTGGGTATATTCCAGAGGAGCCCGTGATTAAAGACATTAGTTTTTCTGTCGAGGCAGGTCAGACCATTGCTCTTGTAGGGGCGACAGGGGCAGGAAAATCGACCATCATTAATCTACTCACCCGTTTTTATGAAATAAATCAAGGGCAAATCGATATAGATGGGGTAGGGATTAGTGAATTTTCTTTGGCGGGATTGCGCAGCCATATTGCAGTGGTTCTGCAGGATGTATTTTTATTTGCCGATACGATTTTACACAACATTACTCTGGGTGATCCGGAAATTACTGAAGCAATGGTTGTCGCAGCAGCTAAAGAAATTGGCGTTCATGATTTTATCAGCAGTTTGCCCGGAGGCTATCATTACAATGTTAAAGAGCGCGGCACGACCCTTTCCTCAGGTCAAAGACAGCTGATAGCATTTTTACGCGCTTTTGTGAGCAAGCCCAGTATTTTAATTTTGGATGAAGCAACCTCTTCTGTAGACAGTTACTCAGAAGAACTGATTCAAAACGCAACGGATCGTATTACCCGAGGACGTACCTCTATTGTGATAGCTCACCGTTTGGCGACCATTCAAAAAGCTGATCAAATATTGGTAATGGAACAGGGTCAAATTATCGAGCGAGGCCGACATAGCGAATTGATTAAAAAGGATCAAGGCCATTACAAATCGCTCTATGAGGTTCAGTTTCTGGCCGAGCCAGATACGGTTTCATAAAATTAATCTAGGATCTATTGGCTGAGGTCTTTGGCCAATAATTTTTCGAGTTCTTCGGTATCCTTAAACAAGACAAAGTCTCCTTCCTTGAGGTATGAGAGTTGCCCCGTTTCTTCAGAAACCACCAAACAAACTGCGTCCGTTTTTTCCGTGATTCCAACCGCCGCTCGGTGTCTAAGACCGAAACGCGCCGGCAGGTTTGACTCACTTGTTACGGGTAAAATAACCCTGGTTGCGGTGATTGTATTGTCCTCGATAATCAAAGCACCGTCATGTAAGGGGCTATTTTTATAGAAAATACTTTCTAAAATTGGTTGATTGACCTCCAAACTCATGGCGTCTCCGGTACTTTTGACAAATTCCAAGCTATTGTTGCGTTGGAGCACGATAATGGCCCCGGTTTTAGACTGTCCCATTTTTTGACAGGCTTTTAAAATGGCTGGGATATCTGTATTGAATGCCGCAGTGGGTTTGAGTTGGAAACGCTGCAATAATTTGCGGCGTCCAGAGAAATTTGTAGTGCCGAGCATGAGCAGGAATTTGCGTATTTCTTGCTGAAATACCACGATCAGCGCAAACATACCCACCCCGAGAAATCCACCGAGGATACGACTCAGTAGTTGCATCTCTAAAAATTCTGTGAGCTTCCAAGTGGCGTAGACCATCACAATACCGATAAAGATGTTGATTGCGACAGTGCCTTTAACCAAACGATACAGATAGAACAACAGAAATGCCACCAATACGATGTCTACAATGTCTAAGATGCGTACGTTGAATAATTCCACTGAGGTTATTTTGATTTAAAGGTACTTAATTTTTTAAGGCACCGACAATACGCATTGCCTGCATGGCGGGCGCAACATCATGGACACGAATAATACTGGCCCCTTTCAGCAAAGCAATGGTGTTTGCTACGGTGGTGCCATTTAACGCATTTTCTGGGTCGGTTTCCAGTAGCTTATAAATCATAGATTTTCTCGAAAGACCCACGAGTATCGGTACTTCTAATAGTTTAAGATGATCCAGTTTATTCAATAAAGCGTAATTCTGCGCCGAGGTTTTTGCAAAGCCAAAGCCAGGATCAATGATGAGGTCATTGACCCCTAAGGTTCTGACTTTTTTGATTTTTTTTGACAAATCTTGCGCCACTTCCATCACCACATTATCGTAATCCGTAAGCTCGGTCATGGTTTTTGGAGTACCCCTCATATGCATGATGATATAAGGGACCTGGTTTTGTGCTGCGATCTTATAAATCTCTTGATCGCGATCGCCTCCAGAGATGTCATTGATCATGCAGGCTCCTGCCTCAATTGCAGCCTGGGCCACACCACTGCGAAAAGTGTCTATGGAAACCAGGGCTTCAGGAAATGTCTTGGTGATGGCCTCTATGGTCGGTATTACACGTCCTAACTCTTCT
>OMJU01000104.1 GCA_900299425.1 Candidatus Rokuibacteriota bacterium | reverse complement strand
GCTGTACCATGTTCCACATTTATCAGATGATCCAGAAACATTAAGATTCAAAGCATTATAAGGCGCACTAAACCCTGAAAGATTTGCAAAGCTAATTCCGGTAGGAGTGTCGTTATGTACCGACCACAAATTTGAACCTGATGACGGAGAATACATCAGAGCATTGATTACAGTGGGGGACGCTAATGTTCCCGTGTATAGCCATATAATTCTTTGATCTGTGTTTCCGAAGTCAAATGATCCAGACAGGCTTGCAACACCTTTACTGGATGCAACACCTGAAGAAGTCCAGCTCAAAGTGAAAACCTCACCAGCAGACACCGCTTCGTTGAATGTAATGGTTATGTATCCCTTATCTGAGGTCAAATCTTGATATCCAGATCCGCCTTTTTTGGTAAGATTCCCAAAAGCTCCAGAATAATAAAATTTATTGGTGAATCCTATGGTTTGACCCGATGATATTGACGTTCTCGCAATCACCGTAAGAAAACCCTCTACCGTACTACCTGGGTTAATTTTATACCCAATTATAGCCAAATCCCCCGCCGCAAGCGTCTGCCCATTTCCCGTAAATCCGGCAAATACTAGCGCACAAAAAATCCAAAACTTCTTCATCAATGAATGGATAGGTTGTATAGTAAAATTATACCAATTTCTACCATCCACATTTGCCCTGATATCCCAAAACAAACAGCAAATCAGTCATATTGACTAAGAAAGTATATAATGAGAGGTCATCGAGTCTAATTCGTCGATGATTTAGACAACTTAAACTCCCATCAGCTCGCCCCCATCTTTTCGGCTTTTCTCTGCCGCAAAGCCCATCAGGTGAGACTCAATACTTGCGCCAATCGTGGAAGTCAGAAGGGAGGCATCTTCATGTCCAACGGCTTGGATGAAGTCCGACACCAACTTCCAGTCACCCCCGCCATGGCCGTCGGTTTTTTGCTCCCAAACGGTCTTTTCCCCCGTCCTAAAGTCTGTGTGCGTGAAGTGCGTCATATCCCCCACCACATCGCCCATGCTGCCCATGACGCGTGTTCGGCGCCCGTGATACGAAGTGAAGGCCTCCATATTAAACGAGGCCGTAACCCCATTCTCAAAAAGCATATTCATCGTGTAATGATCGGGCTGGTCGTTCTCCATATGGTACACGCAGCGCCCATAGTTGCTTTCACGGAGGTAATTCATGATGGCATCGCCGTGTAGCTCTTTGTCCTCGGGCAGGTCAAAGTGGTGGAGCCACGTGCGGTCTCGGTAATAAATTTTCAGCGCCGAATAGGGGCAGTCCGCTTCCACCGCGCATTTATCCACACACCTTGGGGTGGATCCGTCAGGGGCATTTTCCGACGTAAACCAGCTCAAATCCCCAAATGCGTTCAAGGATTTCACAGGGCTTCCTACCAGCCAGCGAAGCATGTCCAAGTCATGGCAGGATTTCGCCAAAATAATCGGTGCTGTCGCCTTTGAATTGTGCCAATTTCCACGCACAAAAGAGTGGCTCATGTGGACATGTTGAATGGGCTCAAAGTGCTGTACGGAAACCACCTTTCCCAACACCCCGGACTGCATGATTTCCCTCAGTTTTTCAAAGTAGGGCGCGTAGCGCAGCACGTGGCAAACGGCCACAATTCGGCCTGTCTTTTCCGCCAGGGCTAAAATGTCCCGGCATTCTTCCTCCGAAGGAGAAATAGGCTTCTCCAACAAGACGTCATAGCCCATCTCCAAGGCCTTCATGCAAGGCCCGTAGTGCAAATCATCGGGGGTCGTGATGATAATGGCATCGGCAAATTTGGGACGTTCAAATACTTGCTCCCAAGTAGTAAAGCGGTTCTTTTTAGAAATGTTGTGCTTTTCTGCGTAGCGCTCATTTCGAATGGCAATGGGCTCTGCGACGCCAACAATGTCAAGCTCCTCTGGAAACTCTACCGCATAATTTCCATACACATTTCCACGGTTTCCTGCGCCACAGGTAATGGCCGTAATGGCCCCTTTGGGCAGCCTACGCTTGTGAATTTCGGCAGGGATAATCAGCGATTCGCCGTATTCATTTTTGGCCCAAGCAGACAAGGGCAAAACGGCGCCCATGGAGAGGCCCAAGGTTTTAAGTACATCGCGGCGTGAAAAAGCTTTTTGCATATGGGGTGTCGAATGAGATTGTCCATGAATTTACTAACTTCCTGACTCTCAAACACACTACCCGACTGAATGAGCCCAACAACTAAACGATTTCTAGCCTTAGATGTCTTCCGAGGCCTCACCATCGCCTTCATGATCATCGTGAATTCGCCCGGGAATTGGGGGTTTGTGTATGACCCGCTGGAGCACGCTGTATGGCATGGCTTCACCCCTACTGACTTGGTTTTCCCCTCCTTCCTTTTTGCAGTTGGTGCGGCGCTGAGTTACAGCATGGAGAAATTCCGAGGCCACCCCAGTGCTGAAGTCACGTACAAGATTTTAAAGCGGACCGCGCTGCTCTTTTTGTTCGGATTTCTCATGTACTGGTATCCGTTCTTTCGACT
>OMJU01000103.1 GCA_900299425.1 Candidatus Rokuibacteriota bacterium | reverse complement strand
TTTTGGACCAAAACCTAGGATATGATTTTTGATAATGTAATTAACGAACTTAATCTGCGCACGACACTTATTGGCACACTAATATGCTTGGCCATGGCTTGTGCGGGGCCTGCAAAAGAAGAAAAAGACGTAGAGCAAACCCCAGAAGATCGTCTAGAGCAACAAAAAATGCGGCGCAGCCTGTTATTTGCTTTGATTGCGGATTCGCGTATTGAATCTCTTTCAGAGTATATCGTGGCAAATGATATGTCTGCGATGTTTTCGACAGATCCTGGCCCTTTTTTATTCTTCACACCAACCAATGAAGCTTTTGAAGGTCTCGACCCTGCAACCCTTAAACTTTGGAGCAATAAAAACAATGGTATTGTCAAAAGCTTAATCAATAAACACCTGACCCGAGTGGACACTTTGGTAGCAGATCTTTCTTATTATGAAGGGAGAAATTTACAGACCCTTGGAGGTATTCAGATCAAAGTTATTCGAGATCAAGACCAATTTTATCTCGAAGATGTCAAAGGAAAGCGCGCCCTGATTACAACCAACCCAATGCAAATGGATAATGGTTATATTTTCTATATCGACCAACTCTTACACCGTCCTTAAAAATTGTGCACAGCACCAGGGATTTTAAAGGGTTGAGAGTATAATGGAAAAACCCTGATAGGGTTTTCTAAACTCGATACTTGTAGCAGCCTAAATTATGTTTACCTCAGCAGTGAGTGCGATATCGAATTTTTCTAAAATCTCGGCTTGAATTTGTTGGGCAAGTTGCCAAATTTCCGAACCTGTGGCTTGCCCGTAGTTGACCAGAACCAAGGCTTGATTTTTGTGGACCCCAGCATCGCCCAGTCGCTTTCCTTTGAAACCCGCTCGCTCGATCAGCCATCCAGCCGGTATTTTTACCCAGTCCTTTCCAGCAGGGTAAATGGGTATGTCCGGGTATTTTGTTTTTAGGAGTTCCCCTTGCTGCTGGGGTACAATAGGATTTTTAAAAAAACTACCGCTATTGCCCAATTCTTTTGGATCGGGTAGTTTAGATCGTCTTATGTCAATGACAGCTTGTGCAACCTCTGCAATAGTAGGGTTTGCGATATCTTTTTGCTCTAGAACCTCTTTGATGCTGCCGTAATCTAGCTTAAGTTGGTGTTTTTCTTTGGTCAGGCGCAGACGAACACTCAGTATGACGTATTGATTTTTGAGTTCATTTTTAAAAACACTTTCGCGATAGCCAAATTTACAGTCTTCCAGGGTAAACAACTGCTGCTGGCCTGTAGCGCGATGCATTGCAACACAAGAGTGAAAAACATCCTTGAGTTCTACACCATAAGCACCGATATTTTGAATCGGCGCGGTACCCATTTGTCCTGGGATTAAAGCGAGGTTTTCTATACCTCCGTAGTTGTGCGCTAAACAATACTCCACCACCTGATGCCAAATTTCTCCAGCTTGAGCCTCAATGATTACATGATCATGAGTCTGTTCTAAAACTGAAATACCTTTAAGACTTATTTTCAGGACGACACCCGCAATATCTTGGGTCAACAATAAATTACTGCCACCTCCAAGAACCATTACGGGGATGTTTCGGTATTGTTCAAGACAAGCCCAAATGTCATCTGCGGTATGGGCCTCTACAAAACACTCTGCTTGACTCTCAACGCCAAAAGTATTCAAGTCTTTAAGTGATTTGTTGCGCAACATGCTTAGGGATTAGGATAAATCTCAAGAGCAGCTTTTATTATGGCTACCGCTTTGATGAGGCTTTCTTTGTTCAGTACATAGGCGATGCGCACTTGATTCAGGCCAATTCCTGGACTGGAATAAAAGCCAGCTGCTGGCGCCACCATTACAGTTTCTCCGTTAAGGTCAAAGGACTCTAAAAGCCATTGTGCAAAATCATCACTATTGTTAACTGGCAATTGAGCAATACAATAAAAGGCACCTTTGGGTTGACCAATGGTGACACCAGGTATTTTCTGTAATTCGGTCACCAAAGTATCTCGCCGCTGCTGATATTCTGTAATAACTTCGTCAAAATACGATTGAGATGTTTCTAAAGCCGCCTCACTTGCGATTTGCGCAAAGGTGGGGGGACTCAGTCGGGCTTGGGCAAATTTAAGTGCGGTGGCGATCAGAGCCTTGTTTTTTGAAACCAAACATCCAATGCGCGCTCCGCACATGCTGTAGCGCTTGGAAACTGAATCAATTAAGATGGCGTGTTCTTCCAGGCCTGGCTCTTGCATGATCGAATAGTGCTGCTGCCCATCATAGGTAAATTCGCGATAAACCTCATCGGCAATAAGAAACAAATCGTGTTTTTTAACCAAGGCCACTAAGCTTTGAATCTCCTGTTTTGAATACAAATATCCAGTGGGATTACCAGGATTACAGATAAGAATGGCTTTAGTCTTTGGGGAAATGTGCTTTTCAAAATCAGCAATTGGGGGCAGTGCAAAATTATCCTCAATACGAGAAACCACAGGAACTACGGTCACATCATTGGCGCGCGCAAAACCGTTGTAATTGGCGTAAAATGGTTCAGGAATGATGATTTCATCGTCAGCATTACATACGCAGCCCATAGCGAATAACAGTGCTTCACTACCACCTGTGGTCACGACAATATCCTGCGCATTGACATCAATAGATTTCCGCTTGTAGTACGCCGCAATTTTTTCACGGTATTGCTCAGAGCCTTCACTTCTGGAATATGCCAATACCGAAAGTCCATGATGGCTTACCGCATCTAGAGCAATTTGAGGGGTTTGTATATCAGGTTGTCCAATATTAAGGTGGTAGACCTTTTTGTTTTGTTTGTAGGCCCGCTCGGCAAATGGCACGAGTTTTCTAATAGGTGACTCGGGCATTTGCGCCCCTTTTGTCGAAATTGATGGCATGCGTCTTTGTGTTAAAAGGGCAAGTACTTGTGATTTCTAGTTTTCTAGGATGCTTTTATTGGCCTCGACAACCCCTTTTATTTTAAGGGCTTTGATTGGCTCTGTGGCGTTTGAATAAACCGTCACCGTCTTGCGAATAGGTCCTACGCGTTTAGTGTCATATTTCACCTTAATTTCACCTGTAGCTCCCGGGGCAATGGGTCCCTTTGGTTTTTCTGGCACAGTACAACCGCAGCTAGATTTTACATCTGTAATGACTAACTCAGTATCCCCAGTATTGGTAAATTCAAAAACACGCACACCATCACTGCCTTTGGCAATATTACCGTAGTCAATGGTTTCCGCTTTGAATTCTATTTTAGCCTGGGCTTGCACGCTGAATCCAGCGATGATCATGGCAATAAAAACAATAAATTTTTTCATGGTTTTCGGTTTAAACGACTAAAGTATTGAACTTTTCTACAATGAGCAAAATGCTCGGCTTACTTTTATAATCTTTAACTTATAACTACTTTTGCCCCCTAGCGTTACAAAAATTAAACCACAATGGCTGGAGTTGGTAAATACAATGCAAAAGAGGTCGAGAATCACTGGTATGATTACTGGATGAATAATGGTTATTTTCACAGTGAAATCGATGAGAGAACCCCGTATACCATTGTTATTCCACCACCCAATGTCACTGGAGTACTGCACATGGGGCATATGCTCAACAACACGCTGCAGGACGTATTGATTCGTCGCGCACGACTCAAAGGTTTTAATGCTTGTTGGGTACCGGGAACCGATCACGCCAGTATCGCTACCGAGGCCAAGGTTGTGGCAAAATTAAAAAGTGAAGGTATTGAGAAATCAGACCTCACTCGAGAAGAATTTTTGGAGCATGCTTGGGCTTGGACCCACAAACACGGAGGAATTATTCTCGAACAGCTCAAGAAACTCGGTGCCTCCTGTGATTGGGAGCGGACAAAATTCACGATGGACCCAGATCTCTCTGAGTCTGTAATTCAGGTCTTTGTTGATTTGTACCGTAAGGGGATGATTTATAGAGGGTATCGCATGGTCAATTGGGACCCTGAGGCCAAGACCACTTTGAGCGATGAAGAGGTAATCCATCAGGAACGCCAAGGCCATTTGTATTATATCAATTATGCCGTGGCCGATTCTGACCAAAAGGTATTGATCGCTACCACCAGACCTGAAACCTTATTGGGCGATACCGCAGTGTGCATTCACCCAGAGGACCCGCGCTATACCCACCTAAAAGGGAAACAAGTCATCGTTCCTATATGTGGTAGAAAAGTGCCCATTATAGAAGATACTTATGTGGCTATGGATTTTGGAACGGGCTGTCTCAAAGTTACTCCTGCACATGACGAAAACGATAAGGTACTTGGTGAAAAGCACAATCTTGAGGTCATCGATATTTTTAATGATGACGCGAGTTTGAACCATCACGGCTTGCACTACACAGGACAAGATCGTTTCGCAGTGCGTAAGGCCATAGTTGAAGAGCTCAAAACCCTGGGCTGTTTAGAAAAAGTTGAGTCCCATACCCATAAAGTGGGCACGAGTGAGCGCACGGGGGCGGTGATTGAACCAAAACTCAGTGATCAGTGGTTTTTAAAGATGAAAGAGTTGGCACAGCCTGCCTTGGACGCTGTTCTGAACAAGGAGGTGATGCTAGTTCCAGAAAAATTCATCAATACTTATCGCCATTGGATGGAAGGGGTGCGTGACTGGAATATTTCACGGCAACTTTGGTGGGGCCATCAAATACCCGCCTATTATTACGGCAGTGGTCGTGAAGATTTTGTGGTGGCCGCGACGAAACAAGAGGCGCTTGAAATCGCGCGCGAGCAGTCAAAAAATTCAGCCTTGACCACGGAAGATCTGACTCAAGATGCCGATGCACTTGATACTTGGTTTTCATCTTGGCTCTGGCCCATCAGTGTTTTTGATGGTATTCGCAATCCAGACAATGCCGAAATCAACTATTATTATCCGACTAATGATTTAGTTACTGCTCCAGAGATTTTATTTTTCTGGGTTGCGCGCATGATCATCGCGGGTTATGAATACCGTGGAGCCCGTCCTTTTGAAAACGTCTATTTAACGGGGATTGTGCGCGACAAGCAAAGACGAAAAATGAGTAAGTCCCTAGGGAATTCTCCTGACCCGCTGGATCTTATAGATCAATACGGGGCCGATGGCGTACGCGTGGGGATGCTTTTAAGCTCACCTGCGGGTAATGACTTGATGTTTGACCAGGATTTATGCCAGCAGGGTAGTGGTTTTGTCAATAAGATTTGGAATGCATTCAGACTCGTATCTGGTTGGAGTGTTGCACAAGAAATCCCACAAAGCGATAGCGATCAAAAAGCTATTGAGTGGTATACGAATAAATTTCAATCGGCACTAGCTGAAATTGAAGATCATTACGGTAAGTATCGTATTTCTGATTCGCTGATGACCACCTACAAACTGATTTGGGATGATTTTTGTTCCTGGTTTTTGGAGTGGATTAAGCCTGAATATGGAGCGGCCATTAGTGCAAAAACCTATGTCCAAGTCATTGCGCTTTTTGAAGATAATTTAAAAATATTGCATCCTTTTGTGCCCTTTGTTTCTGAGGAAATTTGGCAAAAACTGGCCAGTAGAACTAAAGAACAGGCTTTGATCGTTGCGCGTTGGCCTGAACTTCAATCACCAAAGACAGATTTGATCCAAGAGTTTGAACACAGCAAAGAGGTTATCTCTGGAATCCGTACCCTGCGCAAGGACAAAAATATTTCTTTTAAAGAGACTATTGATCTCACAATAAATGATGTGGCCAAAATTGGCAATTACTACGAATCGGCCATAATAAAGCTTTGCAACGTTGCCTCAGTGAATTATGGTGATGTTGCTCCAGAAGGTGCCTTGAGCTTTAGGGTTAAAAGCAATGAATACTATGTGCCTGTAAGCGGCCACGTTGACCTAGAACAAGAGCGTCAAAAACTAACTGATGAGCTGGCCTATACCGAAGGGTTCTTAAAAAGCGTTCGCGGGAAACTCAGCAATGCGCGTTTTGTCGACAACGCCCCTGAGCCAGTGGTGGCTGCTGAGCGTCAAAAGGAAGCAGATGCCTTAGCTAAAATCAAAACGATAAAAGCCGCACTCGAAACACTGGGATAGCACTGCTGAGTACAATAGATTAATCAAGGGTTCATGCCCTTGTCGTTCCTGTAAATAAAATACTTATTTGCTGTTTCAATATATTTAAGCTTGGCTTCTTGCTGCGAGAGGCCTTTGGCTTGAAAAAGGGCATTGGTTTTAAAAGCATTGATCAGTGGGTTGCTTCCTTGAGGGAGTTCCCGATCACGTGTGGCAATCTTGTAGTAAGCATAGAGTTTGAGTAAGACATCCGCCGGAAAAGGCTCCAAGTGTTTGCTAACCAAGACTACCGATTCTTCAAAATCCTTATTTAAATCTTTATCCTTCACCAGCCAGAGTGCTTAAACCACCTTTGACCACTTGATTTAGGGCCACAGCTACTGGCGTATTGACCGGAAGATAGACATCTACACGAGAGCCAAACTTAATAAAGCCACTGTCTGAAGTTTGTGCGGCGGTTTGGCCTTCTTCAGCATAATTTACAATGCGTTTGGCTAGCGCACCAGCGATTTGTCTGAACAGTACAGGACCAAATTCTTTACTGTCGACCACGACAGTTGTGCGTTCATTTTCTAAACTTGCTTTGGGATGCCATGCCACGAGGTATTTACCAGGATGATATTTGCTGTACAAGATTTTGCCTCCGACAGGGTAGCGTGTGACGTGCACATTTATTGGAGACATAAACACCGAAATCATCAGTCTTTTGTCCTTGAAGTATTCGGGTTCAAATACCTCTTCAATCACCACCACTTTGCCATCTACAGGGGAGAGTACAAGCTTTTCGTCAGGGGTAAAATTTCGTTTTGGATTGCGAAAAAATTGCAATATCAAGATTAAAAATACCCCACCAATACTCCAAAGGCTATATTTAAGCCATGGCGATGAGATAAAATAATGCGCCGATAAATACAAAGCAGCAACAATGATAAATGTAACAGCAATAATGCGATAACCTTCTTTATGAAACATAAGCGGCAATTTGTAACAAACAGTAAACAAATGGACTGACAAAAATAATACTGTCCAGGCGATCGTAAATTCCGCCATGGCCCGGTAATACGGCACCACTGTCCTTAACTTGGGCCTTTCTTTTAAATTTAGATTGAACCAGGTCTCCCAGTGTTCCAAAGACCGAAATCAATAATGCTAATAAAAGCCATAACTCCAGACTTTGCCTGTCAAAGTACTGTGCCATAACCCCAGCAGCAATCAATGCGCCTATTACGCCCCCTAGAGTTCCTTCAATAGTTTTCTTAGGGGAAATACGCTCCAGTAGTTTTCGTCGCCCAAAATTAACACCGACTAAGTAGGCCATACTGTCATTTACCCAAATTAAAATAAATACACCAGCGATTAGATTTAAGTCAAAATCTCCTTGGATTTGAGGAATAAGCCCCATGGTTATGACGCCAATCATGATGTAAAATACCATCAAAATATATTTCCGTTCCAGACGCTGATGGGACATAAACTCGAGCAAACTCAGTATCAAATAAGTGTTCATCAGCACCCCCAAAACCCCAATAACCAAATCCATCCACTGGGGTAATAAATCTAAATGGATGCCAATAAAAAGCATGAGGAATATGGCGTAAGGGAGTAGACTTTTTATCTGAACCAAACGTTGAAATTCAAATAAGGTCAGTAACCCAAAACATCCGGTAAGTAAAAGGTAATACTTATCATCAGCATACATGGCGAAGAGTATCAACGTCATGTATATTAAACCAGAAATGGTACGCACTAAGAGCTCTCTCATATTTGGTTGGCTGTTGCAAATGCTGGAAAGACCACTAGAGGTCTTCCATAAGCAGTAAATATAAGTTTTTTGTGCTACTTCCGTAACTCATGAAATCTTTTTCATCCTTAGTTTCGAAGTCTTGAATGGTCGTAATATTGGTCGGGATTGATTTACTGCTACGACTCTTGATCAATTGTAGACCCTCGCTGATGGTTTCAACAAGCTGACTGGTCGTGGCAAAAATGATCATATTGGCTGGGAGCTCACTGAGTTTCTTTTCTTTGATTTGATTCGAGCAGAGCAAAATAGCGCCATTACTTGCCACCAAAGATTCACACCGTGACAATACAAAACAGGATTGATCAGATTGGGAGAATTTCAAGTTATACCCGTCGAATTTTTTCACCAGATCCGGGTCCATACAAAAGACCTCTTTTTCGTACCAATCATTCTCTAGAAGAATATTGTCAAAGGCCTCAGATACTTCATCCCAATTCAGGCAATACAGAAATTTACCCCCGTTTTTACTGAAGTTACGGGTAAATTTATCATCTGTAGGCATATCTTGTTCAGGGAAATACTTGCTTTGCTCCTTAGACGGTGCTTTTTCGTCGCTTTTGCTTTTTTTTCCTAGTAGTCTTTTGAATAGACTCATCAATCAAATTTGAATTCCAAACTGCCTAATCAAAGATATAAAAACTTAAGGCAAATGCCTGAGGCATTGCCATAAAGATTACGGACAATAATTTGTGGGAGGTTTATCAGCAGCGCAATCGTCTTGTGCTATTCTTCCTCTTGACTTTTTGGATCGTATGATCGGGTCTGCTCAGTGTTGTTCGTGACCTCACCTTCAGTACTTGAGGTTTTCTCAACCTGCGTCTTAGGGGGTTCTGCAAGCTCTGGCGTGGCAAATGGACGAGGGCCAAAGATTCGTTCGAGACTTTCCTTGAAAATAACCTCTTTTTCCAACAATTCGGTG
>OMJU01000102.1 GCA_900299425.1 Candidatus Rokuibacteriota bacterium | reverse complement strand
CCCCTGTCCTGCAACGCACCAAAGCAGCCATGAATTCCTGCATCAAGGCCAGTCCGTTGTAATTCAGTACGATTATTGCTGTTTTCACCACTGCAATTTAGCCCGAAATCACACAAATATCCTCATGAAATTGCACAAAAATGGCGCAACCTTTACCTTTACTCAGAATCTAAACCTCGATTGCTTATAAGGCAATCGTATCATCAGAAATATATGCCAGGATTTGAAGTTTTTGGAGCGCACGAGCGGGCTCAGGTCAATGAAGTATTGGAAACAGGAGTGTTGATGCGCTATGGTTTTGACGGTATGCGTCAGGGCCATTTTAAAGCCTTAGCCTTTGAGCAGGCCTTTGCTAAACGCATGGATGTCGCGCATTGTCAATTAGTCTCTAGCGGCACTGCAGCTTTGAGTGTGGCTTTGGCCAGTGCAGGCATTGGCGCAGGAGATGAGGTCATTATGCCGTCCTTTACATTTGTGGCCAGCTTTGAATCGATAATGATGCTCGGGGCTGTTCCCGTTTTAGTAGATATTGATGATACCCTGACTTTAGACCCAAAGGCTGTTTTGGCCGCCATTACCGACAAGACCAAGGCAGTGATGCCAGTGCATATGTGTGGTTCTATGGCAGACCTCGATGCTCTAAAGGAAATTTGCAAAGCACACCACCTTATTTTACTCGAAGATGCCTGTCAAGCAATTGGAGGAACCTACAAGGGGGTAGCTCTGGGGGCCTATGGTGATTTGGGTTGTTTTAGTTTTGACTTTGTCAAGACCATTACCTGCGGAGAAGGAGGAGCGGTAATTACAAACAATGCAGCCTATAAGGTAAATGCGGATCAATATCAGGACCATGGTCATGATCATATTGGAATGGATCGCGGTGCGGAAACGCACCCTACATTAGGCTATAATTTTAGAATTTCTGAATTGCATGCTGCCGTGGGACTGGGGCAATTACAGCGTTTTGACGAAATTTTACAACGTCAAAAGGCCCATTACGGCACTTTAGCAGCGGCCCTTGCCGATGTACCGGGCGTCACATTTAGACGGGTTCCCGAAGGTGGGGTGCAAAACCATTCTTTTTTAAATATATTTTTACCGACCGCAGAAAAAGCCCAGCAAGCCCAAAAAGCCTTATCGGCAGCTGGCATCGATGCTTGCTTTTATTGGTTTAAAAACAATTGGCACTATATCAATGGTTGGGAACATTTGACCCAGGCAAAAAGCATTGCACCACTTACGCCCCAAATTCAGGAGGCATTAAAAAATCTTTCCGCAAAAGATTTTAGTCAAAGTGACTATTATATGGGGCGCACTTTGAGCTTTCTTATCAAGCTCGGCTGGGATGAGGCTACGCTTAATCGCCGTGCTCAGGTCATGCGCGATACACTAATGGACTTAGGACTATAGCGGCGAGACCCTGATGGGCCTTTAACCTAGTAGGAAATATAGTCGGTTATTTCTAGACCGTAACCGATCATTCCCACACGCTTGCTCTGCTCGTGGTTTGAAATCAATTTGATTTTGTGGATGCCTAAATCGTGCAAGATCTGGGCACCAATCCCAAAATCTTTATTGTCCATAGGCAGTTGTGGGGCTTTGACTACCGTACCAGAGACCTGAAGCGCTTTTAGCTGAGCCAAGCGCCCTAGCACATTTAATGAGGGATTATTTTGATTGATAAACACCATAGCGCCTAAACCATGGTCGTTGATCACTTGAAACATGGCGTCTAGGGTTTGATGGGCATCTTGGGTTAAAGTGGCCAATAGATCATTGTTGACCATAGAGGCATTTACGCGCACCGGAACCTCTGTATCGTTTTGCCATGTACCTTTGGTTAAGGCAATGTGCACTTGATTGTTTGTGGTTTGCAAATAGGCCCGCAGTCTATAGCGTCCAAAACGAGTTTCAAGTTCAAAATCTTCCTTTTTCTCGATCAAAGAGTCGTGCTCCATACGGTAGGCTACCAGATCTTCAATTGAAACAAGTTTAAGATTGAATTGCTGCGCTACTTCAACCAATTGAGGCAAACGGGCCATAGTCCCATACTCATTCATGATTTCCACAATAACCCCTGCCGGCTGAAAGCCAGCAAGACGCGCAAAATCAATGGCTGCCTCGGTATGTCCAGTGCGCCGCAAAACACCGCCTTCTTTGGCGATAAGCGGGAAAATATGTCCTGGCCGACTTAAATCATGGGGTTTTGTTTCAGTACTGGTCAAGGCTTTGATTGTTTTAGCGCGATCAGATGCAGAAATACCCGTGGTGACCCCTGAACCACGTAAATCTACCGAAATGGTGAAGGCTGTTTCCATGGGATCAGTGTTGTTGCCCACCATCATATCGAGTTGCAGTTGTTTACACCGTGATTCAGATAGTGGTGCACAGATAAGCCCTCGACCATGCGTGGCCATAAAATTGATCATCTCTGGGGTAACGCATTCGGCAGCTGCCAGGAAATCACCCTCGTTTTCACGATCCTGATCATCCACCACAATGATAACTTCACCCCGCTTAATGGCCGCAATCGCCTCGGGAATAGAGTCCAAAACAATGTCTTGATTAGTGGTATTCAAATTTTGGGTCATGAGTCAATTTTTTCGCTGGGTGCAAATATAGGCATTGACCCTGACTATTTCTTTTTACGCCATTTAAAACGCTGAAAAAAGGCATCGAAATCAAAAATACCTTGATCGGTAGTGGCGCGATAGGTAAGCCAAATACTCAATGGAAGCATGATAAAACTACTGATCCAAGTAGCCATAAACGGATGCATGGTGCCATCTTCAGCACTATTTTTGGCAAATATGCCGATAAAGTGATAGGTTAAAAACAAGACCACAGCGATGACCATGGGCAGTCCCATACCGCCTTTGCGTATGATCGCCCCAAGAGGAGCTCCTACAAAAAACAGTATAATACAAGAGATGGCCAAAGCGAACTTTTCATGAAAAGCAATCTCGTGTTTGTTTAGGGTTTTGATCAGTTGCTGATGATTTTTCTTTTTTGACCCCAGAGCTTGAATAGAGCTGCGCACATTGTCTAGAGCCGTCCCCGCGATGCGGACCTGCTGACGGATATCGTAAAGCTCCAGCACTGTATTGAACTCTTTTTTGTTTTTGATTTGTTTGTAAGTAGAATCGGCAAATTGGGTAAAACCACTGCGGAAGTACATATTTCCGGTCATTTGCGCGATATCATCACTAAAGACATTGGACAGACGATCAATTTCAGGAATCAGTTCTCCCACATTGTACATATTGTGGTTGTTGAGATTATTCTCTTTATCGATATCCGTGTCGTTGAGCTCCGTCAGATCAATGTGTATGGTGTAAGTATCGAACGCACTTTTAGCAAAGGGCTGGTTGATGCGCTCTTTAACGCCATTGCGTAGCTGAATATCCTCGTAATAATGCCCATTGTTGAGGATTAACGAAAGTGTATTAGAATCCTCAGCGCTCGCCAGTTCACCTGATTCGGCCATGATCACAGTGGTGTTTTCGCTGGGACTTTCTGGATTTTTTTTATGGATGATGACCTCTCGTAAAAATTGATCACGATCACCGTATTTTTCCTGTACTTTGATGTTAAAGTCATCCCCAATTGAACTGAATTGGCCCGCTACAATGGCCATCGAGGGACTGACTTGAGCGATATTTCTACGTAAATTTTGCCATTTGTACTCAGAATATGGGATGACGTTATTGGCAAAAACAAAGGCTACAGCCGACAGTAGTAAAATAAATACCGAAAGACTCCGCATAGCCCTTTGTAAGGAAATCCCTGTCGATTTCATGGCAGCAAACTCATATTGCTCAGACAAGGTCCCAAAGACCATTAAAGAGGTCACGAGTATGGTCAGGGGCAATACTAAGGGGATTAACTTAGGGGTGAAAAACCATAAAAACTTAAGAATTATGGCAAAGGACAAATCTTTGCCCGCCAGTTCAGAGATATAGAGCCAGATGGTTTGTAACACAAAGATGAACATTAAAATAATAAAGACGCTGAAAAACGTCTTTAGAAAACTGGTCAATATATATCGGTCAAGAATTTTCACTTATTCAATATAGTGTGTTGATGTAGTAACCTTGATCTTGATACTTGTTTAAATCAACCTTAAAGGTATCCGGAGCAAGCTTTTGATCTGGATTAAATGATTTTACGGTCAAAATAAACTGGGTGCCTTGGGCATCGGTTTGGATCAGTTTATAGATGTGTTTTGTTGCTGTGTCAATCCCGAGCAACATATTTTTGATTTCGGCATTGGTATCGATGGGATAAAGTTTGACGTATTGTATGTTTCGTCCTGCGACTTTTTGTTTGATATCCCAAGCATAAATATAACCCTCTTTATAGAAGGTGAGTAACTTAGATGGAGTAACACTTTTATCTTGTTCTGGATCCAAATCGCTTACAGTGAGTTCGAGATCGTCTGGAGCAATGGTATAGAGTTTGTCTCCGTCATAAACTCTGGTCATACCCATCATGCTCAGGCGATAACGATCCCCACTGAGGGTGACATTGCCTTGGGTTTTTTGATCGACCTGCTCTTTTTGGTTCAGCAGATTCCAAGTAAAGTCTATCTCGATATTTTTGTAACTACTTACTTTTTGGGCAACTTCATCGAGTAGGGCCTGTGCTTGTTGCGCGCCTTGAGACCATCCGCTCATAGGCATTACCATAATTAAGGCCAATACTAAACCCAGAAATGTATTGTTAATCTTGCGTTTCATTATCCAATAATTTATTTAGGGCCTCTAAATCAGGCACTAGTATTTGTCGGGCCTTACTGCCCTCAAAGGGACCCACGATACCGGCTGCCTCGAGTTGATCGATAATACGTCCAGCGCGGTTGTAGCCTAACTTTAATTTGCGTTGCAAAAGCGAGGCTGAACCTTGTTGAGCAATCACTAATACCTCTGCGGCATCTCTAAACAGGGCGTCGCGTTCGTCTATAGAAATATCAAGACTCGTGCCACTTTCTTCACTCACGTATTCCGGCAATAGATGGGCGTCTGGATAGGCCTTTTGACCGCCGATATAATCTGTGATGTCTGCCACCTCGGGGGTATCCAAAAAGGCACACTGCAGGCGCACCAGATGATTGCCCTGGGTATAGAGCATATCCCCGCGACCGATAAGCTGATCCGCGCCAGAACTATCCAAAATAGTGCGTGAGTCAATTTTGCTGGTTACCCTAAAGGCAATACGAGCTGGGAAATTCGCTTTAATTATTCCGGTAATGACATTTACAGAAGGACGCTGGGTTGCGATAATCAAATGAATACCGATGGCTCGCGCTAATTGGGCCAAACGCGCAATTGGGGTTTCCACCTCTTTGCCCGCAGTCATGATCAAATCGGCGAACTCATCAATCACTAACACGATATAAGGAAGGTAACGATGACCCTCGTGCGGATTTAGTTTACGCGTCTTAAACTTCTCATTGTATTCTTTAATGTTACGTACCATTGCATCCTTGAGTAAATCATAACGCTGATCCATCTCGATACAGAGTGAATTCAGGGTGTGGATGACTTTGGTGGTATCAGTGATGATCGCTTCATCGGTATCTGGCAATTTGGCCAGATAGTGCCGCTCGATTTTATTAAAGAGGGTGAGCTCAACTTTTTTGGGGTCTACTAGCACGAACTTTACTTCGGCCGGATGCTTTTTGTAGAGTAGGGAGGCCAAAATTGCGTTGAGTCCTACAGATTTACCTTGGCCAGTGGCTCCAGCCATAAGTAGGTGTGGCATTTTGGCTAAATCAACGACAAAGGTCTCGTTACTGATCGTTTTACCTAGAGCTAGCGGCAATTCCATTTCCGCTTTTTGGAATTTAGGTGAGCTAATCACACTGCGCATGGAGACTGTTTGTGGCGACTTGTTCGGCACTTCTATACCGATGGTGCCTTTGCCCGGAATAGGGGCAATAATCCTGATGCCGAGTGCTGAAAGCGAAAGAGCGATATCGTCCTCTAAGTTTTTGATTTTTGAGATACGCACCCCAGCCTCAGGAACAATTTCGTACAAGGTTACTGTGGGACCAATGGTGGCTTTGATGTTTGCAATACCGATGGAGTAGTTGTTTAAAGTATCGATAATGCGTCTTTTGTACTCTTCGAGTTCTTGCTCATCAATGGTGATGCCTTTGCCACCGGAATAATCCTGAAGCAGCTCAATGGACGGAAATTTGAAATTTTTAAGCTCTAGGGTAGGATCAAATGTGCCGAAATCTTGAACGAGTTGCTCGCTTGTGGTTAAAGGGACCTCTTCTTTTGTTGTTTCTATTTCTAAGGACACGTCATCTTCTTGGCCTAAAGAGGGCGCACTAAAGGTTTTTTGTAATTCAGGCTCGGGATGCTTTTCTTCAAAGGTGTCCTCAAATCCATCGTCATTAAGGTCCTGATCTTGATCTGAAGTAGTGTCATTTTCTGGGTCCTGATCAAAATTCACGGTTTGTGGCTGCTCTTCATCTATTGTGGCTGATTCACCATTGAGCTCTCGATTTAGATCTCCCATGGAATCGTTGACTTGCCCTACTGTACCTTTGATTTTACGCGGTCTATTTTTGAGCCATTGCATCAGCCTATCTGGGGTCCATTTGAGTCGTAAGACTAAATAGATCAAACCGGTAAAACCTAGGGTAAGCCCGAGTCCAGTAGCACCCATATACCCTTGAAGTACATCGCTTATCTCAAAACCTACTACACCACCGAGCATGGGGTTGCTGCTGGCTAAAAATCCGAAAACTAAACTCGTCCAAATCATTAAGTATAGCCCCCAAAACCAATATTTTCTTAACGGTCTTGTGGCTAGGTTAAAAAATAAGTACAAACCAGAAACAACAAAGAGGCCTGCTAAAATGAAAGCCGCCAGTCCAAAACCATTATAGATAAAT
The DNA here is from genome assembly GCA_900299425.1 of Candidatus Rokuibacteriota bacterium. GTDB lineage: Bacteria > Bacteroidota > Bacteroidia > Flavobacteriales > Flavobacteriaceae > BACL21. The sequence continues at coordinate 2,381 of OMJU01000102.1, read as the reverse complement.
AGATGTCCTAAGGTATTGCCCAAGTGGCTTAGGTAATTATCCGCTGGAGTACTGCGCTGCAGAGAACCGACTATACTTTGGTCGTTTTCCCAGCTGACCATATATGAGGCAAATGAAATAATTAAGGCAATCCCGAAAAGGGTTAAAAAACCGCCCAGAAGTACCGATTGCTGCCGGGTCATGGTCCAAGAAGAATTTTTTGGCTTTGCTTTGGTGGTTTTTTTTGGTGCTCTTTTAAAAAACATGCCTTAGGATGATTGTTACAAATATACAAGGATAGCCTTCAGTAAACAAGGCGCGCATTAATTAAAGGAGGCCCAATTTTTGGCTGTAAATAATACCCGCGATACACAGAGAAATAATGACGGCAATACTCACAAAACCTGCTGACATATCCTTTATTCGGCCTATTTTTGGATCAAAATTTGGCTGCACTACATCTGCAAGACGCTCGATTGTCGTATTGATCCCTTCAGCCATTAAAACCAGACCGATTGCCAGGGTTTGCGCAGCCCAAGCCCAGGGATCGATATCAAAATAAAAACCCAAAGCAGTAATACCAAGACCCACAGCGAGTTGAATACGAAAGGCACGTTCACGCAGCAAAATTAACATGCCGCGTAAGGCGACTTTTGTGGCTTGTATTACGCTTTGCTCCGGTCTCATTTAAGACAAGGCCATTAAAGCACTATCAAAATCTGGTGCTTGCCCAATTTCTGGGACCATTTCTGAATACACTACATTGTGCTTGGCGTCTGTAACGATAACGGCGCGGGCATGCAGTCCAGCAAAAGCTCCGGATTCAATCTCAACCCCATAATCGCGCCCGAATTGCCCTGTTTTGAAATCACTCAAAACCACCACATCCTCTAAACCATCTGCAGCACAAAACCTGGCCTGCGCAAATGGAAGATCTCTAGAAATACAGAGTATGACAGTATTTGGGTGCGCACTGGCGTGCTTGTTAAAGGTGCGCACTGAAGCGCTGCACACTCCTGTATCTACACTGGGGAAAATATTCAACACTAATTTCTTTCCTGCGTAGTCACTGAGACTGACTTGACTTAAGTCTTTCGCACTCAGGTTAAAATCAGGACATTTTGTACCTATTTCAGGTAGGCTGCCATTGGTAGTCGTGGGGTTGCCCCCCAGGGTAATATTGGCCATAGCGTTTGGTTTTTTTTAAATTGTCTTTTAATTTTTCTTTATTCTGTTATTTAGTTGCCAGCGTCTACTTGCTCTATATTTTATCTTCTCTCTAACTATTGGCTCTTGCTCTTTTAAATTGTCCCGACAGATCCTCAAGTTTATCCTGCTTAATGGCTTATTCAGGTCGAGTAATTTGTCTGATTTTGATGCGAAATGCGGCAAAGAGCAGGGTCATAAACGGACTGATCCAATTGAAAATTGCATAACCGGCATAAGATAATGTATCGACCCCAAGAACACCGCTTTGGTAAGCGCCACAAGTGTTCCAAGGAATCAATGCTGAGGTGACCGTGCCGCTATCCTCGAGCGTTCGCGAAAGATTTTCTGGAGCCAATCCTTTGTCTTTATAAGCTTTGGCATACATTTTACCCGGCACTACAATGGCTAAATACTGATCGCTTGCAGCAATATTAATGGCCAGACAACTGGCTACAGTACTGGCAAATAGGCCAAATGTAGTGTGGAATAGTTTTAACAAGGCCTCAGAAATACTCGATAAAGCCCCAATAGCATCCATAATTCCCCCAAATACCATGGCGCAAATAATTAGCCAAATAGTGCCAAGCATCCCGGCCATTCCGCCTGAGGTAAATAAGTCGTTTAGTGGGGCATAAGGAGTAGGGATCTCAATAGAGACTGTGATGGCGTTCATGATGCCTTTATAGCCTGTGATTAAATCAAGTGACCCGCCACCTCCGACTATAGACACCAATTCAGGCTGGGCCAAAATTGCCGCCAATGCCGCTAATAAAGTGCCGGTGAATAGTGCGATAAGTGGTGCAACTTTTTTGACAATCATAAAAATAACCAAAACCGGGACCACAAAAAGCCAAGGGCTTACCATAAAAGCCGAGTCGATTGCGGCTAACATATCTGAGGTTTGAGATTCTCCTTGAGGATCAATACTGAACCCGAGTACCGCAAAAAACAATAGGGTGATCGCAAAACTGGGGATGGTGGTATAGGTCATATACTTGATATGGGTAAACAAATCGGTCCCGGCCATGGCTGGGGCTAAATTCGTTGTGTCGCTCATCGGAGAGAGTTTGTCGCCAAAATAGGCCCCTGAGATTACCGCACCCGCGGCCATACCTGTGTCAATACCTAGGGCGTTTGCAATGCCAATCATAGCAATACCTACCGTGGCAGAGGTGGTCCAGCTACTGCCCGTG
>OMJU01000101.1 GCA_900299425.1 Candidatus Rokuibacteriota bacterium | reverse complement strand
TTTCCAATTAGGCAATTCTATATCCCCTACACGGATTCCGTTGCGCCCAGTTTTATCCATGTATGTTGGGCCAATTCCCTTGAGTGTAGACCCAATTTTTGCCTTTCCTTTGGATGCTTCACTTGCGGCATCCAGCAATCGGTGCGTGGGCAATATCAAATGCGCTTTACGCGAGATCAATAGCTTTTTTTGAATATCAATACCAAAAGGCGCTAAATTGTCTAATTCACGTTTAAAAATTACGGGATCAATGACCACGCCATTCCCTACCAGATTAACGGCTGTGGGATGAAATATGCCACTTGGGATGGTGTGTAAAACATGCTTTATTCCATCGAATTCTAGGGTGTGCCCAGCATTGGGTCCTCCTTGAAAACGCGCGATGATGTCGTACTCTTTGGTCAGTACGTCCACAATTTTCCCTTTTCCTTCATCGCCCCATTGGAGGCCTAATAACAAATCTACTGCCATAAGCTATGATCAGTTGCCTTTACGGCGACCGTAAAAATAAAGTGAGTGTTTGGTTATGTCTACATCGAAAACTTCTTCGATAGTTTTTTTAATGGTTTGAATCCTGGGATCACAAAACTCCATGACCTCCCCAGTGTCTAAAATAAGGTGGTCGTGCTGTTTGTCAAAATAAGACTTTTCGTAATGCGCTTGGTTTTGACCAAAAAGGTGTTTGCGCACCAAACCACATTCCAGCAAAAGTTCTATGGTGTTGTAAAGAGTGGCTCGGCTCACTCGATAATTTTTGTTTTTCATTTTGACGTAAAGAGACTCGATGTCAAAATGATCTTTTTGGTCGTAGACTTCAGACAGTATGGCGAAGCGCTCAGGGGTTTTGCGGTGCCCTTTATCCTCCAAAAATGTAGTAAACACATTTTTGACGATGGCTTGGTTGTTGATGTCTGTGGGTGTATTCATCACAAAGCCTCAAATTTAGTCATTTATACCCTCCTGACTTTATCGATACCATTAATTTTTTTGATGTTTTTAACCAAGTTATCAAGGATAGATTTGTTCTTAACCTTGACGACAATAGTCCCAGTAAAGGTACCGTCATTTGTGTCAAAATGAACACTTTTCATATCGATATGCAAGTTATTTGAAACCACTTTTGTCACACTATTGACCATGCCAAAGGTGTCAATGCCGCTAATTTTGAGTGTGGCCTGAAATTCTCGTTGGGTCGAGTCAATCCATTGGGCTTTTAAGATGCGATAATTGTAGTTACTCTGCATTTGAATAGCATTGGGGCAAGTTGTTTTATGGACTTTAATGCCATCATTAATGGTTAAAAAACCAAATACATCATCCCCGGGAATTGGATTGCAGCAGGGAGACATTTTGTAATCGAGTTTTTCTTCATCCTTACCAAAGACTAATTGATCGTATTTAACCGTGAGCTCCTCTTTGTTGAGCTCTTCATTGTTTTGCGGACGTCTGATGCGATTTTTAAAGAAGTTTACAAAGGCATTGCTTCGTGAGGACGCAAAGCTTTTGAGCATAGAATTGTCGATAATACCCGCCCCAACGCGATAAAAAAGATCGAGACTAGTTTTAAGTTTAAAATGACGAACGAGCTCATTAATGGTTTTCTCGTTAAATGGAATTTTCTGGGCTCGTAATTTTCTTTGCAACACTATCTTACCTTCCTCAGCCATTTGCTTCTGCTCCTCTTTTAGGGAAGATTTTATTTTGCTGATCGCACGGCCAGTGATGGCGTAGTTCAGCCAGTTTGCTGTAGGTTTTGTTTTTTCTGAGGTAATGATTTCTACTTGATCACCACTGCTGAGTTCAAAACTCAGGGGTACGAGTTTACCATTGACTTTGGCGCCACGTGTATGCGAGCCTATTTGCGTATGTACGTGAAATGCAAAGTCTAGGGCTGTAGCTCCTTTGGCCAAAGAGTATAAATCTCCTTTTGGAGAAAAGACAAAAATTTCCTTTGCATAGAGGCTCAGCTTAAATTCTTCTACAAAATCAACCGCCTTAATTTCAGCGTTTTCGAGTGTTTCTTGAAGTTTGTTCAGCCAGAGATCCAGACCGTCATCTTCACTGAGATCATTCTTGTACTTATAGTGCGCTGCATAACCTTTCTCGGCGATTTCATTCATGCGCTGACTGCGGATTTGGACTTCAACCCAGCGTCCTTTTGGTCCCATAACAGTGATGTGCAGTGCCTCGTAACCCGTCGATTTTGGTGCTGATATCCAGTCGCGCAGGCGGGTAGGATTGGGGCGGAAATGATCCGTGACAATGGAATAAATTTTCCATGCCAAAAATTTCTCTTCATCGGCCTTTCCTTCGTAAATAATTCGGATGGCAAATTTGTCGTAAACCTCGTCAAAAGATACGCTCTGACGCATCATTTTACGCCGGATCGAGAATACCGATTTTGGGCGCCCTTTTATCTCGTATTTTATACCCTCAGTGTTCAGTGTTTTTTGTATGACTCCGCTGAAGGTTGAGATGTAGGCATCTTGTTCTTCTTTACTCTCTTTTATTTTGTCGATGATGTCATTATAAACCTCTGGCTCAGTGTATTTTAAGCCCAAGTCTTCTAGTTCTGATTTGATATTATACAGACCAATTCTGTGGGCCAATGGGGCGTAAATGTACAGGGTTTCTGAGGCAATTTTTAGCTGTTTGTCCGGAGCCATACTGTCCATGGTTTGCATGTTGTGCAGACGGTCAGCAATTTTTATAATGATTACCCTAATATCTTCATTGAGGGTGAGTAACATCTTTCTGAAATTTTCAGCTTGAAGAGAGACGTCTTTTTGATATTCTAACTGAGAAATTTTGGTCAATCCATTGACGATTCTCGCTATGGTTTCCCCAAATATTTGTTCAATATCGGCTAGAGTGTAAGGAGTGTCTTCTACCACGTCGTGCAGCAAGGCTGCGGCGATTGAGGTGGCATCCAAACCTATTTCAGATGCGACGATTTTGGCCACGGCAATCGGATGAAAAATATAGGCTTCACCGCTTTTTCGCCGCTGCTCTTTATGGGCATCAACAGCAGTATCAAATGCGGTTCTGATCAGTTTTTTATCAGCCCGAGACAGGGTTTGATAACTGATTTTAAGCAGCTCTTTATACTGCTTGGCTATTTCTTTATTTTCTTGTTCGAGGACTGCCGGTGCCATAACATAAAATTACAACAAAGTTTGTGAGTGGGCAAGTTCGTAGATATGCGCGTAACGGGGTAGAGGCACTATAATTCTGAGGAACGCTGCCTTAAAGCCTCATAAATCAAAATTCCAGCTGAAACAGAGACATTCATGCTGTCAATGGCTCCATGCATGGGGATTTTTACTTTGGCATTGCTAGCAGCGCGCCAAGTCTCTGAAAGACCGTCCGCTTCGGTCCCGACAACAATGGCCGCTGACTGGGTGTAGTCAGCCTGAGTGTAGGGCATTGCTTCTTGCAAAATCGCGCTGTAAATGGCTATGTTTTTCCTTTTTAAATAATCAATTATTTCTTGAGTAGAACCCAGAGCAATCTTGGTGGTGAAAACACCACCGACACTGCTGCGTATGATGTTAGGATTGTATAGGTCTGTGCGGGGATTAGCCAAAAGAAAAGCATCCACGCCAGCCGCATCAGCCGTGCGCAAAAGGGCCCCGATATTGCCAGGTTTTTCGGGGGCCTCAGCCACTAAAATTAATGGACGCGCGCTATGGAGCTCAAGGTCCTCTAGATGGTGGTCTTTAGATTTAAATACACCGACTATGCCTTCTGTAGAATTGCGATAGGCGATTTTTTTATAAACATTGAGACTTACATGATAGGTTTTAATTCCCTCGTAAGCCGATAATTTTATTGATTTTGTAGTTTCTTGGTCCTCGTGTTTTAGAATGCCCTGGGTAATTTCCGGACAATAAAAAAGCATGGATGCCTGATAGCCAGCACCGAGTGCTAGATTGATTTCTCGAAGCCCTTCAACTACAAAAACCCCATCCTTTTTTCTGGCCCTGGATCGTTCTTGCCATTGGACAAGTTGTTTGATCAGCCCATTATTGGTGCTGCTCAGTAGTGTCGGATTGTGTTCCATGACCTCGTTCTATTAACTCTTGCGCGCGCGTTGCGTCAACCACTAGTCTTTGGTTTGTTGGCCGTATTTCTCTGAATAGCGCTGATATAGCTCGGTTTGATGTGATTCCAAAGAAATAGCACGCCCATCAATAAAGGCATGACTCAAACGATTAGTGCGCATGTCTAAGGCGTCACCTTGGCTCACAAATAATGTGGCGCTTTTACCTACTTCGAGGGTTCCGTAATCCTGTTCAATTCCAAGAATTTTTGCCGTGTTTGACGTTATCAGCTTCAAGGCCTCTTCTGGAGCAAGTCCAAAACCTGAAGCGTGTCCTGCATAAAATGGAAGGTTTCTGGTGCTCATGCGCTCCATACTGCCTCGAGCATTAAGTCCTATAGTCAACCCGCCTTGAGTCAAAATAACGGGCAACTTAAATGGTTTGTCGTAGTCATCATCTCCTTGTGCGGGGAGCGAATGTACACGGTCCACCAGCACCGCTATATTGTGACGCTTTAAAAATGGAATGATTTCATCGGCCTGATAACCGCCCACCAAAACAACCTTGGACACTCCATGATTTTTGAGTTGACTTACCGCGTC